>JACQEZ010000014.1 GCA_016200325.1 Candidatus Manganitrophaceae bacterium | reverse complement strand
GGCATCCAGTAAATCAAAGATGATCTGGTTGGATAAATCAGCATAAAACCGCCCCGCTTCGTGCAAAAAACGCTTCTGATCATATACCCCAGCCTCTTTCGTGTAATCCGCTCGCTTGATGTCACTGTAAACTTCCATCTGTTCCGTCCCCTCGGAACCGAGCAGCCGGCTTTGACCGTGACTTTCCTCCATCTCTCCCCCCTCATCAGATTAAACCGTCATTCTCGATATCGTTCTTCCAGATTGTCTTTAGCTTGGCAAAGGATCTCTTGGAAAAGGCGATCTTCTCACTCGCTGTAACCTTCAAATATCATACCGAATGCGAAACCTTCAAGCAACCTTCAAAAAACAGCTCATCCAAATAAACCGATCTCCGCATTACGGACCGATCACGACGGATCGATCACGACCCCTTTATTCCAAGGAGGCATCCTTTTTGCTATGTAGTGTTTATAGCTTATTTTTTTCGCGGGCCATTTCTTCCCAGTGGGGGATATTGCTCATTCCCTAGCGTAGGACCGGGTTTTTCGACGTCTGCACCCTGTCTCTCAATGAAATAATCTGCAACTTTCTTGCAAAAGAGGAACTTATGAACGTACGATTCAGATGGTGGGGTTGGGTCTTTCTTCTGCTCGGAATCTTTTTTTATCAGAACGGACACGCCGGCATTCTTTTTAGCGATAATTTCAACCGAACGACCGGATTGGGTCTCTCCTGGAACATCACCGCCGGAAGTTTCAGCACCGACGGCGATTTGGCCATCTCGGGAGGGAATGCCAATGCGGCGGCTCTGGTCGTAAAAGTCGGAACGGACGATTATAGCGTCGAATCGGTCATGACCCTCCCCGCGGGCTCGCTCTATTCCGGGATCATCGCCCGGGGGAGGACCGACGACAGCTTCACCTCCGATTGCTACTCTCTCCAGCTCTCCACCAACGGAACGGTCAACCTATACAGAAAAAATGTGGGGGTCTGGACGCTGCTCAAATCGGCGCCTGCCGGCATCGTCACCAATGAAGCCTATACGCTCGCTCTAAAAGCCACCGGCAGCAATCCGGTCAATCTGGAAGCCGACCTGCAAGGCGCTTTCCTCTTTAGCTACACCGACAGCTCCGCCTCCCGAATCGTCTCCGGGGTTCCGGGACTGATTAATTATAATCCAAATGTAAAATATGACCTTTTCACCGTCCTAGATGCATCGAGTTCCACCACCAATCAGCCGCCGGTCGCAAAGATCTCGGCCACTCCGACCTCCGGAACGCCGCCGCTGGCGGTCCACTTCGACGGAAGCGGCTCTTCCGATCCGGACGGAGGCGTGGCGACCTATGCATGGGATTTCGGCGATGGAGCGAAAGGGTCCGGGCCGATTACCGACCACACCTACGCCGACGCCGGCACCTTCACCGCCACCCTCACCGTCACCGACACACAGGGGGCCAAGGGGTCGGCGCAGCGCGCCGTGACCGTGACATCGAGCAGCGCCACCCTCTTTTCGGATGAATTCAACCGAACCGGCAGCCTTGGATCGAATTGGCGGCTGGTTGCCGGCGGGATGACGACCGACGGCGCTTTTGCCGTTTCCTCCGGATCGGCGACGGCTGCGGCCATCGCGCCCGGCTTGGGAACGAATGATTATGTCGTTGAATCGGTGATGATTATTCCGGCCGGATCGGTCTATTCCGGAATTGTCGCCCGAGGGAAGACGGATGACAACTTCGCCATGAACCTCTACTCCCTCCAGCTCTCCACCAGCGGGACGGTCAACCTTTATAGACGGAATGGAGGCGAGTGGACACTGTTGAAATCGGCGGCGGCGAGCATCGTCGCCAACAAAGCCTACACGATCGATCTAAAGGTGGCCGGAAGCAATCCGGTGAACCTCGAGGTCTCCCTCGACGGCGCGCCGCTCTTCAGCTTTACCGATAGCAGCGCTTCCAGAATTCTCACCGGGGTCCCCGGACTGATCAATTATAATACCGGGGTGAAATACGACCGGATCGCGGTTTACGGCGTCGGCAACCTCTTTCCAACGGCGCGGATGACCGCCACCCCGACCTCCGGCGCCCCGCCGCTTGCCGTCCAATTCAACGGCGGCACCTCCTCCGATCCGGACGGAAAGATCGCCAGCTATATTTGGAGTTTCGGCGACGGCGCCAGCGGAACAGGGGCCGCCGTCCAGCACACCTATTCCAATGCGGGAAGCTATACCGCAAAGCTGACGGTGACCGATGATCAGGGAGCGACCGCCTCGACCCAGACGAGCATCGTCGTCGGCTCCGACGCCGCTTCAATCCCCCGCTTCGCTTATGCGGCCAACTCCGGATCGAGCGACGTCACGATGTACAGCGTTGATCCTGCCACCGGGCTTCTGACGAAGCTCGGATCGATTGCCAGCGGCTCTCAGCCTTATTCAATCGCCGTCGACCCGAAAGGGCGATTTGTCTACGCCGGCAATTTTGCGGCGAACACCGTCTCGATGTATCGAATCGATCAGAGCACCGGACGCTTAACATCGGTCGGGACGGCGCAGACCGGCACCTCTCCCTACTCCATTGCCGTCGATCCGACCGGTCAATTTGCCTACGTGGCCAACGAGAATTCGACCACCGATGTCTGGATGTACCGGATCAATCAGTCGACCGGAGCCCTGGCCCTGATCGGAACGATCAATGCAGGCGTCAGCCCGATCTGCGTCGCCGTTCACCCTTCCGGCCAGTTCGTTTATGTCACCAACACCTCTTCGAGCGACCTCTTTTTCTACCGGATCGACGGATCGACCGGAAACCTGGCCCCCATTGGACAGACCGCCGCCGGCGCGGGACCGAATTCGATTGCGTTCCATCCCTCCGGCCGATTCGCCTATACGGCGAACTATGATGCGAATACCGTCTGGTTTTATTCGGTCGATACTTCTACCGGAAAACTGACCAAGACCGGCTCCATCGCGGCGGGGACCCGTCCCTTCTCGGTCACGGTCGATCCCTCCGGCCGGTTTGCTTATGCGGCCAACTCATCAACCGGTAATGTCTCCATGTATCGGATCGACGGCACGACCGGCGCGTTGACGTCGCTCGGCAGCATCGCTGCCGGCTCAGGGCCGCGCTCGATCGTCGTCGATCCCTCCGGCAAATTCGTCTATGTGGCAAACCTCAACACGAACGACGTTTTTGTCTATCAGATTGATCAAAGCAGCGGAAAATTGACGCAGGAGGGACGGTTTTCTGCGGGGACGACGACCCGGTCGGTCCGGGTGACGCCGGTCATACCTTAATAGAAAGATAAAACGCCGAGAGGCGATTAGGACGCCGACTGCACCCGGCGGCGGCGCTTCTCATACGCCTCCCGGGCGATTTGGACATCTTCCAAAAAGTGGGGGAGCTCCTCCAGCCGGAGCGCTTGCGCGCCGTCGACCAAGGCCCGGAGTGGATCGGGATGGATATCGACGAGGATGAGGTTGGCCCCGGCGATCACCCCCTGCGCCGTCGCGTGAAAGAGGTCGAGCAGTCCATCGGGGGAAGCGTCCCGGCTGCCGATCGCATGGGAGGGATCGATCCCCACCGGCATTCGGGTGAGGCGCTTGAGGACCGGAACCTGGACGAAGTCGACCATGTTTCGATGGGGCGCCCCGAAGGAGCTGTGCATCCCGCGCAGGCAGAAGACGACCTGCGCATTCCCCTCGCTCGCCAAATATTCGGCGGCATTCAACGACTCGGTGAGCGAAATACCGTAGCCTCGCTTTAACAAAACCGGATATTGGGTCTGCCGGCCGATCGCTTTGAGCAGCTCGAAGTTCTGGGTGTTGCGGGTGCCGATCTGCAGCATCACCCCGGTCGGACGGCCAGTCTGCTCCAGGCATTCGTCGATCTCGTCGACATGGTTCTCATGGGTCACCTCCATCGCAATGACCTGAATCCCATACTTGCCCGCCAGCTCGAAGGTATACGGAAGACAGCCCTTCCCATGTCCCTGGAATGAATACGGATTGGTTCTCGGTTTATAGGCGCCCATCCGCGTGCAGAGCTGGCGATGCGCCGAGAGCGTCTTCATCACCGCCTCGACATTTTCGCGTGTATCGACGGCGCACAGGCCGGCGAAGACATGAAGATTGTCCTGGTCGAACCGAATCCCATTGTAGTCAAATCCAATCGCGCGGCGGCCGTCTTTATGCCGGCCGAGAATGCGATACTCTTCCGAGATGCGCACCACCCGTTCCACCGCCGGAAGGGTCTCGATCACTTCGCGGTCGAGCTTTGACGTATCGCCGATGAGATAAATCTCGGTGAGTCGCTGCTCCTTTCCCTGAACAATATGCTTTTGAATGCGAATGCCGGGAAGGCTGTTTAGATAGGCCCATGTCTGCTGAAAGGCCTCGTTGTTTTCATCAAAGCTGGGGTGCAAAATCAGAAGCATCGTCGGCGGTCCTTTTATGAATCGGTTATAAATCCCGGTGATTCTTCCATAACCACCCCCTCATGTCAATCCTGTTCCCGTTAGATTGTCCGCAGATCAGCCTTCGGTCCTCCCCCGCCGCTCTCGGATGCACGTCGCTGCCGTGCAAATATGCTTTGACATCGAGGGGGTTAATATGTAGAATTTCATCCCGTAGATACATTAAAATTCTGAGGTGCGTGATCGATCAGAGTATTGAATCGGCTCGATCAAGCGGCCTCATCTTTAGAAAAAGCTTATAACGGAGGAACATCGCAATGACCGCGGCTGTCAAGAAAAAGAAAAAAACCCGTATCATAGAAGACGCTGAACCCGAGCTGATCCGAGCAAGGAGAATCAGTGAGCGGGAAAAAGAGGTCCTTCAGCTCGTCGCCGAAGGGTACAAGAACCGAGAGATCGCAAAGAAACTCCAGGTCAAAGTAAAGACGATTGAAACCCACCGCGCGAATATCATGAACAAGTTGGCCCTCCGGAACATCTCCGATCTGATCCGCTACGCAGTCCACAAAGAGATTATCGTCATTAAAGTAGACAAAAAATAGCGCCCTTCATACCGGTCCCCTCTATTTTGTTGCCGTCCTTATAACCGCGCTGGACCTTATCCAGCGCGGAATTTTTCAACCGATCTCCGCTTCCCGGCATCGACTCTGCTTCGCTTCGAAGCGCTTCCCCTCCGACGGGCGATGCCCCTCTGGATTATTGACTCGTCACCCGACCGCAGCCGTATACTAAATTGAAGGCAGCATCCGTGCGGCCGGTCGGTCGGCTGAGCAGCCGATGGGACCTCTGCCTCGAGTGCAGCTTCGATCTGATCATCCATATTTAACGACAAGGAGGTGTGATCAATGAAATGCAAAGATGTAATGACGCCGAATCCCCGCGCTTGCGCTCCCTCGGCCAGCTCCGTCGAAGCGGCCCGAATCATGCGGGACGAAGATGTCGGCATTGTTCCGGTGGTCGAGCAGAATCAGCTTAAAGGGGTCGTCACCGATCGGGATCTCTGTCTGGAAGTGATCGCCGAAGCGAGAAACCCCCAAGAGGTGAAGGTCTCGGAATGTATGAGTGAGGATCTCGTGACCTGTAAGCAGGACGATGATGTCCAGAAGGCGGCCGATTTGATGAAAGAGCACCAGGTCCGACGGATCCCGGTCGTCGATGACCAAGGCCGGCTGGTCGGGATGATTGCACAGGCCGACATTGCGTTGAAGCTCGGAGAGCCGGAAGAGGTCACGGAAACGATTAAAAAAATCTCCAAACCGGCGGCGTAAACAGATTGGAAACCGGTACAGCCATTTGAATCTATAAAAAAAGGGTGCGGGACGACCCGCACCCTTTTTTCCTGATCCCCTTTTTCATCCTTCTCCAAAACGAAATTCACGGATCGCAATCCCCCCGAGCCCCTGCTTGACCAATCCATCGATATCCAATTTGGCCTCCGCCCGGCGGAGATCTTCCAAACGGGCGCGGACGGCCGGATGCGGCGGGATAAAGAGCCGGCAGCAATCTTGGTCGGGCTGAATCGAAATCGAGTAGGTCCCGATCTCCTGAGCGACGGCGATGATCTCGTCTTTGTTAAAACCGATCAACGGACGAAGGATCGGGAGGGTTGCCACCTCTTGAATCACCGCCAGGTTCTCCAACGTCTGCGAGGCAACCTGCCCCACGCTCTCTCCGGTGAGGAGCGCCTTGGCCCCCTCGCGCAATGCCAGCTCCTGCGCGATCCGCACCATAAAGCGGCGATAGAGAACGACCCGCAGCGCCGGCGGGGCAACCGTCACGATCTCCCGTTGCAGCTCGCCGAACGGGACCGCATAGAGCCGCGAGTGGAACTGATACGGCGTGAGGTGCTCGACCAGCTCCTCCGCCTTCTCCCAAGAGGCGCGTGTGACATACGGATGGCTGTGAAAGTGGATGAAAGAGACGGTGCATCCCCGTTTCATCATCAGTTGCGCGGCGACGGGAGAGTCAATCCCGCCGGAGAGGAGCGCCGCAATCGGTCCCGACACCCCGACCGGAAGCCCTCCCGCGCCCCTGAATTTTTCAACATAGATGAGCGCTTCCCTCGGAAGGATCTCGACGAAGAAGGTCCGCTCCGGCGCCTCCAGGTCGACGCGGGCGCCGGTCCGCTCTTGAACAAACCGGCCGAGCCGCTCATTCAATTCCTGGGAGCGGATCGGATAGCTCTTGTCGCCGCGCCGGGCGGCAATTTTAAAGCTGGAGAAGGAGCGCTGCGCGACGAGCGCCGCGATCGTCTCTTCGATCGTCTCGTAGCGGGTCGCCCGCCGCCAAGCGGGCGCGTAATTGGCAATCCCGAAGACAACCTTGAGGCGCGCTACGATTTGGTTCCAATCGGCCCCCTCTTCGAGAAAAATCAGGAGCCGGCCGCGCGGCGCCACGATCTTTTGAACGCCGAGGCTCCGGGTCGCCTTCTGCATGTTTTCGATCAGCTGGCGGACGAAGAGGGGACGGTTGTCCCCCTTGAGGGCAATCTCATGATAATGCACAATCAGGCTGTTCGGCGGCATCGGTTCCATCGCCGCGCATCATATCATGCTCACACTCGGATGCCAAGGGTGATCTCCCACCGGATCGTTACCGGATCGTCCGCTGCGGGACCGCTCTCCCCTCTTCGAGATCGAGGAGGTCGATCCAGCTCGTGATGTCGGTGCGGTTCGGGGCGACCCGCTCGCGGGTTTTGAGGAAACGCTGCCGGCTCTCCTCGTTGTCCGGGTTCCGGCTAAGAAACGCACGGCTCCAAGCGTCGATCTGCTCCGGGGTATGCATCTTTGCATTCCGGCCGACCCACTCGACCAGTCCGCGGTCATCCTGCGCCGTCGCCGTCTTCAAAAATTCATTCGGATCGATGCCGAGGAACTCCAGGAGCAGCTGGTCGAGCGGACAGGGATAGATGTATTCTCCCAATGTCCCCGCCCCCTTCGCCCGTGCTTTATCGGTCATCCGGGCCAGGTGGGCATAACCGCCGAGTCGCTCATGCGGACTTCTCGGAAATTCCTTCGTCAGATCGGGCGCTTTGATTGTCATCGGTATGACCTCCATTATATTGCATCGCATTTGTCTGTCCCTTCGAGTGTAGCGTATCGGCCGCGCAGCTTCAATCGACCCTGGAGGATTGAATGAGCGTTAAGGCGTCTTTTCCTCACACAAAGGGTGATCATCCGAATGGGTTAATTGTCCTCCCCCCCGCTTTCTCTATAGAATTTTTAATAGGACGGTTTGAAACGAGAGGATCATGGAACAACCGATCGGAAAAAGACGCTGGGCCATCGCCGAAGGATACATCCCGGAGGGGAGTCACGGACCGGCGCCGCAGATGACCAGCCATGAAACGGTCTGTCTCCTCAATACGGCCGATCAGGAGGCGCACATCGAGATCACGATCTACTTTAGCGACCGGGAGCCGGTCGGTCCCTACCGGATCACGGTTCCGCCGCGGCGGACGCAACATGTCCGTTTCAACGACCTCAAAACGCCCAAACCGATTCCGCGTGACACCGACTATGCCAGCGTGATTGAGTCCGATGTTCCGATTGTGGTTCAACACACGCGGCTCGACTCCCGCCAAGCCGAGAATGCATTGATGACCACCATCGCCTACGCCGGCAACGAATAAGCGAATCAAAGCGAAATATAAAGTGAGAAGGAGGAGTGTCCATGGGCAAAACGGTCAGCGACTTTCTGGTTCAGCGGCTGCTCGAGTGGGGCATCACCCGGATCTACGGCTACCCCGGCGACGGCATTAACGGCATCATGGGGGCCCTCGGGCGGGCCGGAGACCGGCCGGAATTTATCCAGGTCCGGCATGAAGAGATGTCGGCCTTCATGGCCTGCGCCCATGCGAAATTTACCGGCGACATCGGCGTTTGCCTGGCCACGTCGGGGCCGGGGGCGATCCACCTCCTCAACGGCCTCTACGATGCCCAGATGGATCACCAACCGGTCCTGGCGATTGTCGGCCAGGCGCATCGCACCGCGATCGGCGGCCAATACCAACAAGAGGTCGACCTTCAGGTCCTCTTCAAAGATGTGGCGCACGAGTATGTTCAAACGGCGATGGACGCGGTGCAAATCCGCCATTTGATCGACCGCGCCATCCGCATCGCCAAAGCGGAGCGGACCGTTACCTGTTTGATTATCCCAGGCGATGTGCAGGAGCTCGAAGCGGTGCCGCACCCGCCGCGAAAGCATGGGATGATCCTCTCCGGGATCGGTCATACCGACCCGCGGGTCGTTCCGGCCGAGGATGACCTGCGCCGTGCGGCGGAGGTGCTCAACGCGGGGGAGCGGGTTGCTATTTTGATCGGAGCCGGCGCCCTGCAGGCGACGGACGAGGTAATCGAGGTCGCCGACCTCCTCGGCGCCGGCGTCGCCAAGGCGCTCTTGGGCAAAGCGGCCCTCCCGGACGACCTGCCGTTCGTCACCGGGTCGATCGGCCTTCTCGGCACCCGGCCGAGTTGGGAGATGATGGAGAGCTGCGATACGCTCTTTATGATCGGAAGCCGCTTCCCCTACTCCGAATTTCTGCCGAAGGAGGGACAGGCGCGCGGGGTGCAGATCGACCTCGATGCCCGGATGCTCAGCATGCGCTATCCAATGGAGGTCAATCTCGTCGGAGACAGCGCCGAGACGCTCCGGGCGCTGATGCCCTATTTAAGAAGAAAGGACAATCGCGAATGGCGGGAGGCAATCGAAGAGAGCGTCGCCGACTGGTGGCGGGTGCTCGAAGCGCGCGCGATGAACACGGCGAATCCGCTCAATCCGCAGCGGGTCTTCTGGGAGCTCTCCCCGCGGCTGCCGGACAACGCGATTATCTGCTGCGACACCGGGACGGTCACCAACTGGTACGCCCGCGACGTCAAAATCCGACGCGGGATGATGGCCTCGGTCTCGGGAACCCTCGCCACGATGGGGCCGGGGATGCCATACGCGATCGCCGCGAAGTTCGCCTTCCCCGATCGCCCCGTCTTTGCCATTGTCGGGGACGGGTCGATGCAGATGAACGGCAACAACGAGCTGATCACCGTCGCCAAATATTGGCGGCAGTGGCGCAATCCGCAGCTGACCGTCTTGGTGTTAAACAACCATGACCTCAACATGGTGACCTGGGAGCAGCGCGCGATGGTCGGCGACCCGAAATTCGAGCCGTCGCAGGATCTTCCCGATTTTCCCTATGCGCAATACGCCGAGTCGATCGGCCTCCGGGGAATTCGGGTCGATTCCCCCGACGCCGTCGGGCTCGCCTGGGAGCAGGCGCGCCTGGCCGATCGGCCGGTCGTCGTTGAGGCCGTCACCGATCCGAATGTCCCCCCGCTCCCCCCCCACATCACGATCGAGCAGGCGAAGTCGTTCGCCCTCTCGTTGTTAAAAGGGGACGCCGAGGCGCTCGGGGTGATCCGGCAATCATTCAAAGACATGGTCGATCAATATATCCCGCGAAGAGGGAAATAATGACGGCCCGCTCCGGCGCATCCGCCCGCTCCGACCCTCTTTCGGACCCGACACCGGGTCCGGTACCGATCGACCAAGTCGATGTGTCGGTCTATCGGATTCCGACCGACTTCCCCGAATCGGACGGCACCTTCGAGTGGGATCAGACGACTTTGGTCCTCGTTGAAGCGGCCGGCGGCGGCGTCCGCGGCCTTGGCTACTCCTACGCCGATACCGCCACCGCCCAGCTGATCCGGGACGTGCTGGCCCACAAAGTCCAAGGATCGGATGCGATGGCCCTCCCCGGCTGCTGGCTCGACATGGTGCGGTCCATTCGGAACTTGGGACGGCCTGGGATTGCATCGATGGCGATCGCCGCCGTCGACAACGCCCTTTGGGATCTGAAGGCGCGGCTCCTCGGCCTGCCGCTGGTCACCCTGCTCGGCGCGGTCCGCGACTGCATCCCCGCCTACGGCAGCGGCGGGTTCACCTCCTATTCGATCCCCCAGCTCAAAAAGCAGCTCGGCGGCTGGGCGGCGGAAGGAATCTCGCGGGTGAAGATGAAGATCGGCCGTCATCCCGATCAAGATGTCGCACGGGTCCGGGCCGCCCGTGAGGCGCTCGGGCCCGATGCGGAACTTTTTGTCGATGCCAACGGCGCCTATAGCCGAAAAGAGGCGCTCGCGATGGCCGAAGCATTCGCCAGATTCGGCGTGACCTGGTTTGAAGAGCCGGTCTCCTCCGATGACCTCGAAGGGCTGAGGCTGCTGCGGGATCGCGGCCCCGCCGGGATGGCAATCGCCGCCGGCGAGTACGGCTATGATCTCCCCTATTTCGAGCGGATGCTCGACGCCGGCGCGGTCGATGTGCTGCAGGCCGATGCCACCCGCTGCGCCGGAATCACCGGATTTCTACAAGTCAGCGCCTTGTGCGCCGCCCGTTCGATGCCGCTGTCGGCCCACACCGGGCCGTCCCTTCACACCCACCCCTGCTGCGCGCTGACCCAGGCGGTCCATGTCGAATATTTTCATGATCACGCCCGCATCGAGCAGATGCTCTTCGATGGCGCCCGAACCCCGGTCAAGGGAGTGCTGAAACCCGACCTCTCCCGTCCGGGACTGGGCCTGGAGCTAAAGCGCGCCGACGCGGCGAAGTATGCGGTGGAATGAAAACAATTTCGGAGTGCGAATTTCGGATTTCGGGATAAGAGCAACTCTGTTTAGCCTCTCATTCCTTCGTCTTTCACTCTGCAATCCGCACTTCTCTCATGACGGAGGCTCTCATGAAATACGATCGGCACGACTCTCTCGCTCTCGCCGAGCGGATTTTGATTGCGGCGATTTTCCTGCTGTCGGGGTTCAGCAAGATCATGGCGCCCGGCCAAACGCGGGGCTATATGTCTCAGATGGGGATGCCGCTGACCGGCTTCTTTCTCATCGGCGCAATCATTTTGGAGATGGGCGGAGGGCTCTCGCTTCTCTTCGGCGCCTTCACATTCTGGGGGACCTTGGCCCTTTTTATTTTTATGATCCCGACCACCCTGATCTTTCACACGAACTTTGCCGACCCGAATCAGATGATCCACTTTATGAAGAACCTCGCCATCATGGGAGGCCTCCTTTATGTGATGGAGGCCGGTCCCGGGCGAATCAGCGTCGACGCCAAACGCCGACCGGAGCCGATCGGCCGGACCGAGGCGATCGGCCGACGCAGAGCCGCCTAATCGAGCGCCTCATCGAATAAGGAGAGACCGAAATGAGAAAGATCGCCCCGATCGATCGCGCTGAGACAGACGCGGCCGCCCTCGCCGAAGCGTTGCGCTCCCGGATTACCGGCGAGGTCCGCTTTGACGCCGGCAGCCGCGCCCTCTATGCCACCGACAGCTCCAACTACCGACAGGTGCCAATCGGGGTGGTGATCCCAAAAAAGATCGAAGAGGTAATCGAGACGATCGCCGTGTGTCGTCAATTCGGCGCGCCGATCCTGGCCCGCGGCGGCGGGACCAGCCTCGCCGGGCAGTGCTGCAACGTCGCTGTGGTGATCGACTTCTCGAAATATTTACATCATCTCTTAGCGCTCGATCCCGAGAAAAAAGAGGCCCGCGTCCAGCCCGGCCTGGTCCTTGACGACTTGCGGAATGCGGCGGAGCGGCATCACCTCACCTTTCCCCCCGATCCCTCGACCCACAACCGCTGCACCCTCGGCGGAATGATCGGCAACAACTCCTGCGGCGTTCACTCCCTCATGGGGGGAAAGACCGACGACAACATCGAGTCACTCGACATCCTCACCTATGACGGCGTTCGGATGCAGGTCGGCGCGACATCGGAAGAAGAACTTCAGCGGATCATCCGGCAAGGAGGCCGCCGAGGCGAAATTTATGCGAAGCTCAAGTCGCTCCGGGACCGCTATGCCGATTTGATCCGGAAACGATATCCGCATATCCCTCGTCGGGTCTCCGGCTACAACCTTCCCTGGCTTCTTCCGGAAAAAGGGTTTCATGTCGCCCGCGCGCTCGTCGGCTCGGAGTGCACCTGTGTGACGGTCCTGGAGGCGACGACCCACTTGGTCCACAGCCCTCCCGGCCGATCGCTTCTGGTCCTCGGCTATCCCGATATCTACACCGCCGCCGATCATGTTCCCGAGATCCTCACTTACGGACCGATCGGTCTGGAAGGGATCGACGATCATCTCGTCGGTTATATGCGGCGGAAAGGGCTTCATATGGGCGACCTTCCGCTCCTGCCGGAGGGGGGCGGATGGCTCCTGGCGGAGTTCGGCGGAGAGAACCGGAAAGAATCGGATGATCGGGCACGCCGCGCGATGGACGATCTCAAAAAACGGGGACACCCGCCGTCGATGGAGCTCTACGACGATCCCAAGCGGGAGAAGATGATCTGGGAGATTCGCGAATCTGGATTGGGCGCCACGGCGTTCGTTCCCGAAGAGCCGATTACCTGGGAAGGATGGGAAGACTCGTCGGTCGCGCCGGAGAAGCTCGGAGAATACCTTCGCGCGTTCCGACAGCTCCTCGACCGCCATGGCTATAAGTGCGCCCTCTATGGCCACTTCGGACAGGGCTGTCTTCATACCCGGATCGACTTCGACCTGGTCACGGCCGAGGGAATTCAAATTTATCGTGCCTTCATCGAAGATGCGGCCGATCTGGTCGTCCGGCTCGGCGGCTCCTTCTCCGGGGAGCATGGCGACGGCCAGTCGCGCGCCGAGCTGCTGCCGAAAATGTTCGGCGAGGAGTTGATCCAAGCGTTCCGCGAATTCAAGTCGATCTGGGACCCCGATTGGAAGATGAACCCGGGCAAGCTGGTGGAGCCCTATCGGATCGATCAGAATTTGCGCCTCGGCACCTCCTACAATCCTCCGGAGCCAAACACCTATTTTCAATTTCCCGACGACAATCATAGCTTCGCCCATGCCGCGCTCCGCTGCGTCGGCGTCGGCGAGTGCCGGCGGGAGATCGGGAAGACAATGTGTCCGAGCTATCGGGTCACCCGCGAAGAGAAGCATTCAACCCGCGGACGGGCCCATCTTCTCTTCGAGATGCTCCAGGGCGACGTGCTCACCGGCGGCTGGCGGGAAGATCAGGTGGAAGAGGCGCTCGATCTCTGTCTTTCATGCAAAGGCTGCAAAGGGGACTGCCCGGTCAATGTCGATATGGCGACCTACAAGGCCGAGTTCCGCGCCCACTATTATCAAGGGCGGCTGCGGCCGGTCTCCGCGTACAGCTTCGGGCTGATCTACTGGTGGGCGCGGCTCGCGTCGAAAATGCCGGGGCTGGCGAACTTCTTCACCCAGACGCCGGGCTTGAGCGGCGTCGCGAAATGGCTCTCCGGGATGGCGCCGCAGCGGCGCATCCCCGCCTTTGCGCCCGAGACGTTTAAGCGCTGGTTCGTTAAGCGCCCGCAACGGAATGCCGGAAAGCCGAAAGTCCTTCTCTGGCCCGACACCTTCAACAACTACTTCTTCCCCGATACCGCCAAGGCGGCGGTCGACGTTCTCGAAGCGGCCGGCTATCAGGTGACGATCCCGCGCGCGTCGCTCTGCTGCGGAAGACCGCTCTATGATTTCGGCTTCCTCGACCTTGCCCAACGCCTCTGGCGCCGGACGCTGACCGCTCTGCAGACCGAGATCGAGGCCGGCACCCCGATCGTCGGGTTGGAGCCGAGCTGCGTCGCGGCCTTTCGGGACGAGCTGATCAACCTCTTTCCGAATGATCACGACGCGAAGCGACTCTCCCGGCAGACCTTCACGTTAAGCGAGTTCCTCGAAAAGAAAGCGGCGCACTTTCAGCCGACGCCGCTGGCCCGCAAAGCGGTGGTCCACGGACATTGTCATCACAAGGCGATCATGAAATTCGATGACGAGGAGAAGGTCCTCTCTCGGCTCGGACTCGATTTCCAGATCCTCGACTCCGGCTGCTGCGGCATGGCCGGCGCCTTCGGCTTCGAGAAAGGACACTATGACGTCTCGATCGGCGCCGGCGAATTGGTCCTCCTCCCCGCGGTGCGGAAGGCCGATCCCGAAACGTTGATCCTCGCCGACGGCTTCAGCTGCCGCGAGCAGATTGCGCAGACGACAAACCGCAAAGCGTACCACCTGGCCGAGATCCTTCAGATGGCGATGCGCCCCGCGGCGCCCGAATCCTCCGGCGAAACGCCCGGCGTGGACGGGCGGAAAAAGAGCGCGCTCCCGGCGCGATTGAAGAAAACGGCCCCCCTGCTGGGGGCGGGGGCGCTCCTCGCCGGCGCTGCGCTTGCTTGGGAGTGGAAGAGGAGAAGCGCCGCATGAAAGACAAATTGATCGAGCAGCAGGAAGAGAAAATTTACATTCTCGTCTTCGACACGGGGGACGAGGTGGTGATGGAGCTGTCGGCCTTTGCCGCGAAGCGCGGGCTCGCTGCGGCGCAGTTGACCGGGATCGGCGGCTTTCGCGATGTCTCCCTCGGCTTCTTCGAGCCAGACCGGAAAGATTACAAAATCATCCCGGTCGATGAGCAGGTCGAGGTCCTCTCGCTGGTCGGGACGATCACCCTTTACCAGGGGAAGCCGAAGGTGCACGCCCATGTCGTGGTGGGGAAATCGGATGGATCGGCGCACGGCGGCCACCTGCTGGGCGGACATGTCTGGCCGACGCTGGAAGTAGTGATGACCGAAACGCCGGAGCACCTCCAGCGCCGGATCGACGAGGTCACGGGGCTCGCGCTGATCCGCTGGTAGTTCCTCTCAACCGCGGAGTAAGGGAGATGCGCCAACGAGCCGGTCTTCAACGACACACGCGATTTTCCCTTTATTCGGGAAGGGCCGGCGGTCCCGATTTCCTCCGACGAACGGCCGCGGCCGCAGGAATCGTCGCGGCGATTTTTCTCCTGCTGCTGATCCGGTCTACGGCCCAGGTTCTTCTCATCCTCTTTGCAGGGATCCTCCTCGGCGTCTTTCTCAGGAGCCTGGGCGACTGGGCCGAGCGGCATACCCCGCTTGGAAGCGGCGGGTCACTGGCGTTGGTGGTGTCGGCGCTCCTTGGATTGATCGGCCTGGCGGGATGGTATCTTGCGCCTGATGTCGCAACCCAAATAGACCAGTTGATCCAAAGCCTGCCGGAGATCGTCCGGCAGCTCGGCGCCCGGATCGAAGGATATGAATGGGGAAGAAGGATGTTATCCCAGCTGCCCGGTGCGGCGGAACGGTTTGCGCGGCCCGGCAATATCCTCTCCCGCGCGACCGGCGCTTTCTCCACGGCATTCGGTCTGATCGCGAACCTCGTCATCATCTCCTTCATCGGTCTCTACCTGGCCATCAACCCGGCGCTTTATCTCAATGGGATCGTCCGCCTGGTGCCAGTCGACCTCCGTCCGCGCGCCCGGGAGCTGCTCGGCGAGCTGGGAGAGACGCTGCGGTGGTGGTTGATCGGCAGAATGATCGCGATGGGGGTGATCGGCCTGCTGACGGCGGTCGGATTGTGGCTCATCGGCGTTCCACTGGCGTTGACCCTCGGTCTGCTGGCCGGGATACTCAATTTCATCCCCTACTTGGGACCGATTCTCTCCGCCGTTCCGCCGCTCTTGATGGTATCGACCGGGGGGATGACGAAGATCTTTTACGTGGTCCTGCTCTACCTCGCCATCCAAACGATCGAGAGCTATCTTCTCACCCCGCTTGTGACGGAGAAAACGATCTCGCTCCCGCCGGCGCTCACCCTGGCTGCGCAGGTGCTGCTCGGGATTCTCCTCGGACCGCTCGGCCTTATCTTCGCTTCGCCCATCAGCGCGCTCGCGCTGATCGTCATCAAGAGGCTCTATATCGAAGATCTGCTGGAGACATCGGCCGTCCCCTCGGATGAGGGGCGGCGCGCCGGCCGGAGCCGAGGCCGATGAAAAGCCGACCGCCGGCCTTCTACCCTGCAAGCGCTCTGTGGGAGAGAGGTCGGATTGAACCGTTTCGAGTGTGCGGGAGGGAATGTGTCTATGCTCCCTCGACGCGCAACGGCTCGTGAGAAGGATCAGGATATAGAAGGGGCGCCGGCCAAGAGCGATCATCCGAATAGAGGATTGTCCCTTCCCACCCGCTCCTTATATACTTTAATTACACTTCTTATCGATGCTAAAAATAGGTGCTAAAAACCGGCCTTTTGGAGAAATGCCGGGCTGTTGTGGATAGAAGCTCCTGAAGAAAGGGTTGAGCATGCCCCTTTGGCTGCGCGCGGGGATGTGGGGGGCCGGCTCGGCGCTGCTGATCGGCGCGGCCGCCGGTTATTTTGTTCGAATCGGACAGCGCTGGATCGCCGTGATTATGGCGTTTGGAGCGGGGGTGTTGATCTCCGCGCTCTCGTTCGATCTGATGGATGAGGCTTATAAACGGGGCGGCTTCCTCTTCACCGCGATCGGTTTTGTCGCCGGGGCGGCCATCTACACCACCGCCAACATTATATTGTCGCGCCACGGGGCCAAGCATCGAAAACACTCCGGCCGCCAACAGCCCTCGGAGAAGGATCAGAGCGGCAGCGGGCTCGCGATCGCCCTTGGCGCGCTGCTCGACGGCATCCCCGAATCGATCGTCATCGGCGTGACGATGATCCGGGGGGGGTGGTCAGTACGGTCGCCGTGGCGGCGATCTTTCTCTCGAATCTGCCGGAGGGGCTCTCCAGCGCCGCGGGGATGAAGAGGGCGGGCCGCTCGATTCGATATGTCTTCGGCGTCTGGTTTGGGATTGCCCTGATCTCCGGGGTGGCGGCCCTCATCGGCTATGCGCTCTTCCGGCATTTTTCGGCCGGCGTGATCGCTGCGACCACCGCGGTCGCCGCGGGAGCGATCCTTTCAATGCTCGCCGATACGATGATGCCGGAGGCCTTTGCCGAGGCGCACAACTTCACCGGGTTGATCACGGTGATCGGCTTCCTTGCCGCCTTTCTATTGAGCAAGTGGAGTGAATAAGCCCGGCCGGCATGATCCCTTGGATGAATCGTTCCATTATCTTCACGATAGCCGTTTCCTCAACGGCTACGTATCTCCGCCGGGTCGGAACCGCCCGAGTTGATCTGAAATTTGACCGCGTCGGCGATCGCCGGATCAAAACCACCGTCGTGCGTGTGGATGCGAAACTCGATGTGCAGATTGAAGAAGGCACCGGCGCCGCGATGTAGGCCGCGCGACCCGATGGCTTGTCCGGACTCCCGGAATCCGAATAAAATAGATCATCGGCTCGATACAAACAATGCCAAGCACCGGTCATTTCGAGCTGAATAACGGAATGCATTCGCGGAGAGGAAAAGGATGAGAACATCTTTCATGCGGGACAACAAAAAATCAGTCGATGAGAAACCGGAGGTGGTCGTCATCACCGGCGCGTCCGCCGGGGTGGGACGCGCCGTCGTCCGGGAATTTGCCGAGCGAAAAGCAAAGATCGCTCTTCTGGCGCGCGGAATCGATGGACTCGAAGGGGCACGCGAGGAGGTCGAAGCGGCCGGAGGAGAGGCACTCGTTCTTCCGACCGATGTGGCCGACCCCGATCGGGTGGAGGCGGCCGCCGCAGCGGTCGAGACGGCGTTCGGGCCGATCGACATCTGGATCAACAACGCGATGGTCACGGTCCTCTCCCCGTTCAAGGAGATGACCGCCGCCGAGTTCAAGCGGGTCACTGAAGTCACCTACCTCGGCGTCGTCTATGGGACGATGGCGGCGCTGAAGCGGATGCTGCCGCGGGATCGGGGAACGATCGTCCAGGTCGGCTCCGCGCTCGCCTATCGCTCAATCCCGCTGCAGTCGGCCTACTGCGGCGCCAAGCATGGGATCAAAGGGTTCACCGATTCGATCCGCTCCGAGCTGATTCATGACCAGAGCCATGTTCAGATCACGATGGTCCAACTGCCGGCGCTGAACACCCCCCAATTCAGTTGGGCCAAGACGCGGCTGCCGAACCAGCCCCAGCCGGTCCCGCCGATCTTCCAGCCGGAGGTGGCGGCCGAGGGAATTTATTGGGCCGCCCACCATCACCAGCGGGAGCTGAGCGTCGGCTGGCCGACGGTCAAGGCGATTGAGGGAAATAAAATCATCCCAAGTATCCTTGATCGGTATCTCGCCGATTTCGGCTACACCGGACAGCAGACCGACCAGCCGGTCGACCCAAACCGGCCGGACAATCTTTGGGAACCGGTTCCGGGCGACCATGGGGCGCATGGAATTTTTGACGAGCAGGCCAAACCCTACAGCCTCCAGCTTCCGATCGACCTCCACCGCGGCTGGGTCGCCGCAGCCGGGGTCGCGCTGCTCGCCATGGTCGTCGGCGCCCTGCTCGACTGACGGCTGCGATGCCTGCCCGCTCTTCCAGAAGGGCCATCGTCGCCGCCATCGCCGGAAACGTCGCCATCGCCGTGACGAAGTTTATCGCCGCAGCGATCAGCGGCAGCTCGGCCATGCTGTCGGAAGGAATTCACTCCCTGGTCGATACCGGCAATGACCTGCTCCTGCTGCTCGGCCTCCGGCTCAGCCGCAAACCGGCCGATACCGATCACCCCTTCGGCCACGGCAAGGAGCTTTACTTCTGGAGCCTGATCGTCGCGATCTTGATCTTCGGGGTCGGCGGCGGGATGTCGATCTATGAAGGGATTTTGCACCTCCTCCATCCGAATCCGATCGAGCGCCCCCTCGTCAATTACATCGTTCTTGCGCTGGCGGCGATCTTCGAGGGGCTCTCCTGGCAGGTCGGATACAGCGAGTTCAAAGCGACCCAGGAAAAGGGGATCGGCCTCTGGGAGGCGATCCATTCCAGCAAGGACCCGTCCCTCTTCACCGTTTTATTCGAAGACACCGCCGCCCTGCTCGGGCTTCTCGTCGCCTTCCTCGGTATCTTCTTAGGGCATCTTTTGAACAATCCGTATATCGACGGATCGGCCTCGGTGATGATCGGCGCCATCCTCGCCGTCACCGCCCTTCTTCTGGCTTACGAGAGCAAGGGCCTCTTGGTTGGAGAGAGCGCCAACCCGAAGATCGTGGCGGGAATCCGCTCTCTGGCGGAAGCCGATCCGGCGGTCGAGCGGATCACCCGCGCATTGACAATGCAGCTCGGACCGTCGGAGATCCTCCTCACGATGGAAATTCAATTTCGAAAAGGGCTGTCGGCCGAGGCGCTTCAGGCCGCGATCGACCGGCTGGAGAAGGCGATCCGGACCCGCTTTCCCGATATCCAGCGGATCTTCATCGAATCGGAATCGATCACCGCGCCCGACCGACCGAAGGAAGAACCTCCTCGAGCGCGCGCCGGATAACCCTCCCCTATTTCTTCCGTTGGGCCAATGCGGTCCCTTGTTGTTGATAGGTCGGCCGCTCGTCGGTTAAACGAATCATATCGTAAATCAGATAGCCGTTGGTCGCCCGAGCGGTTTCGCGGGAATAGCCCATCACCAAATAAATCAAGATCGAGAGCACGGCGAGGGTAATCAGCAGCCCCGGCGCGGCGCGATCGGGCCGGATCGGCTCCGTCCGCTCTTCTCGAATTCCCATCCCCCGAAATGCGGCGAGATAATAGATCCAGCTGACCAGGCCGAGGAGGACGAGGACGGAGGCGGAGAGATACTTGTTCGGCTGCATCTTCCCCAATGGATTGACCTGCATCCCGGTGATCAGATGAATAAATGGAACATGATGGAGCTGATATGGAAGGGCGAAGAGGATCGCCGCGAGAATCACCGCCGCCAGCGAGATCGGCATGAAGCCATCGAAGGAGACCGGCCGATTTTGACTCAACCGGACCATTCGATAAATATAGAACGAGCCGACGATGATTAAGAGGCCATAGAAGAGCGCGACGAGATCAAAGAGCCAAGAACGATTCCCGAGCATCAAGGTGAAGAAGACCTGCGGCTCCGTGTAACGAATCTGCCGCATGTAGAGAAAGCCGATAAACGGCATGATCAGTAAAGCGCCGAACCCGATGGCGAAAAAAACTCGACCGGCCCATTGATAGTGCACCCGGTCTTCCTCCCGCTTCGCGCGAAGGAGGCCGATCGCCGAAATCCCGGCCAATGCAAAACCGGCCCAGACGAGGTTTCCGAAAAAGCGATGGACATCGAGACGGATCATCGTCGGGTTGAAGATGCGCGGCCAGAAGGTCTCCGGCGGCGCGGGGGTCAACATGTATGAGGCGGTCACATCAATCATAAACATCGCCGTCAGCGCGGAGCCGGCGGCAAGCCAGGGAAACGCAAGATGGACCCGCTTCCGGACGCCGGTCATCAAACTCCAGCCCCAGCCATAATACCAGCTATAGGCGAAGACCGCCTCGCCGAGAAAGAACCCGGCCTCCAAGAGAAACGGCCAGAACATAATTCGAAAAAGGGTCGCCCAAAAATGGGGCCAGAAGACATTGAGGGAGATCACCAGGACCACCCCCATGAAAGAGATCGTGCCGGTAGTGAGAACCAGGGTAAAGGCGATCATATGCGCCAACCGCTGCCACCGCTTCTCGCCCGATCGGTAATTCGCCGTCGCGACCACCGCGCCGATCACCGAGGTGCCGACGATGAAAGTGGCAAAGAGGGCATGGGAGAGCGCCGCGACCGCAATGGCAATCCGCCCCCAAAACATCGAAATATGCAGCGGCTCTATCGGCATCCGCTTCCTCCTTCTTATTCTAATTCACACAGAGGCACCTTCGGCTCTCTGGTGACATCTATCCCCTCGGCTCCGGGTTCTCCGACGTCCCTCCCTTTTGAGGGGGGGTTCCGGTCGAGGCCGGGGTCTCGCCGCGGGTAAAGAATTTCGGTGTCTGCGACTCATCTTGCAATGAGATCATCCCCCGGACGGTGTCAGGCCGCCGCGCCGTCTCACGGATCGTTCCCATCGTCCAGTAGGTGAAGAGAGCGACGATCCCCAATGTCATCGTCAGCCGGCGAACCCCGGTTCGGTTGAGTTGCTCTCCTCCTGCCGCCCTCCATCCCCGCCAACCGCTGTAGAGATAAAAAAAGGTCAATGCAACGAGCGCAAAGGTAAAGAGACGACGGACCATCGGAAGCTCCACGAAGACAACCATCAGGAGGGCGATTAACAAGACGATTCCTTCCGAGAGGAATGTCCCTTTCCGCGTTGAGCGCGACGTCCGCAATAAAAAATGGCTACCGACGAAGAGGAGCGCAATTAAAGCAAATTGGAGATAGACCCATCCCTGATATCGGCCCTGGATTGTCTGCTGGTAAGCGGCGGGGTCGGCCTGATGGATCTGGGTCGCATAGAAGAGTCCGGTAAAGGGCTGGATCAGGAGCGCTCCGAGTCCGATCAGGAAGCCGGTCTTCAAGAGATGGAGATAATACGGCTCGTCAGGGGTCCCTTTTTTTCTTCCGAGCATCCAGGCGGCATAGGCGGCGATGGCAAACCCGCCGAAGACGAAATTCCCGAAGAACCGATGGATCATCAGCGGAATCCAAGTGGGGTTAAAAAGGCCCCTTCCGCCCGGCGTCAGCATGTACGAGCCGATCCCGTCCAAAATGGCCACCCAGATCAACGCGAAAAATGCCGCCAGAAAGCCGAGGGTGAGATGAAGCGATCGACTTCGCCGCCGGATCGGCTCCCAGTAGTGATAGTAGGGGTATAGGGTAAAGAGCAGCAGAAAGAAGGCGGCGACACCGAAGTAAATCGGATGCCGAAACCGGTTGAACACCCAGCTGTTGGTCAACGGGAAGAGTCCCACAAAGAGCTCCAGCATGATCACCGCCAATACGGTGCTGACGGTAAAGGTGATCAGCGTAAAGCGGGTCAGCCCCAGGGCGACGTCGGCGTGAAATCGGTTCTCCCGCTCCATCGATTCAAAAACCGGCGCGATGACGACGAAGGCGACCGCGAGGCTCGCGAGGGCGATATGAAGCAGGCTGAAAATTCCCACGGCGACGCTGTTCCCCAGGAGGGGAAGATGGACGGGGCCGAGTTTTTCTAAAATATCGGACATCAAAAACTCCAAAAAAATTCAGAAGTCAGAATCAGAAAAAAGGATCACCCTTGGGTCTCTGCCTTCTTCTGACTCCTGACTTCTGTCTTCTGACTTCCGTTTTGCTTTCCAAACGACTTCACGAAGTAAGCTAAATCCCATCGCTCCTCAACCGAGAGGACCCCGTTGAACGACGGCATCACCACCCGGCCGTGGGTGATGATTTCAAAAATCTCCTCCGCCGAGCGCTGCTGCGTTTGGGGCGCATGGAGATTAAACGGCTGGAGGACCAGGTGCGAGCCGGCCGGCCCGTCTCCCAATCCGATTTTTCCATGACAGTGAGCGCAGTTGATTTCAAAAAGCGCGGCGCCGCGGCCGACCGTTTCGGGCGTCGACCCGGGAGGAGAGGTGAGCACGGCCCGGCTCTTCTGCGGGATGCTCCCCTCCGGAGAGTGCAGACGGGGCGCCTCCTGCGGCTGGAACGACGGCTGCTCGGCCATGTCGCGCGAACACCCGGCGGCCCCGAAAGCGATCCCCGCGAAAGTAATCCCATAGAGGAGTGACAACACGATTCGGCGCCAAGGCCCTTTCATCGAACCTCTACCTCCACCGCCCCGAATTCCTGGAAAAGGGTCTGGATCGTCCCGGTCCTCGGATCGTCCCGATCGACCCAGACGGAAATCCCGAAGAATCCCTCGTCGATCCGGTTATCATATTCGACCTTCCCGCGGTGACTTCGAATAATTTTGATCGCCGTGGTCAGAAACGTGGTGACAATCGCAAAGAGCATCATCGTTTCGTAAGAGACGATTCCGACGATCGGCATCGGAACGATCGGCTTGCCGCCGGTCCGGAGCGGATAGATCGCCATGCTTCCCCCGGCCAGCAAAAAACCGAAGAGAATCCCGATCGCGCCGGCGATCAGGGTCACATGATAAAGCTGAACCCGCCGCCATCCAACCCCGACCGGAAGCGCCTTCATCGGGAAGGTCGATGAGAGCTCGACCTCCCGCTCCGGAAGGTCCATCTTTCTCAGCCGATCGAGAATCGGCTCCAGCGGCGTCGCCGGCTGGAAAAGACCGAAGATGATCGACTTTGCCTTGGATTTAGCGCTCGTCCCGTCTGCCATGCATGATCCCTTCTTTCTCTTCCCAGATCGAAATCACCGGGACAAATTTGATCGCCAACACATACAGGAGCAAGAAAAGAGAAAATGATCCGAGCAGAATGGTCAGCTCCACGATCGTGGGGAAATACCGTCCCCAGGCATACGGCAGTCGGGGGTGCCCTAAAGAGGGAACGATGATCAACACCCGCTCGATATACATCCCGATGTTAATCAAAATGCCGATGATCATCACCCCCAGCGGCCACCGCCGAAACGTAGGAATCGTGAGCGCAATGATCGGAATGACGAAGTTGAAGACGACCATCAACCACTGCTGAAACGCATACGGTCCATACATGACCGCGTCGATCACCGCCATCTCGTCCGGAATCTTTCCATACCAAGCGACGAAACGATCCATAAAATAGAAGTAGCCCCAGGAGAGGGTGATCACGATCATCAGCTTTCCCATCTTGTCGAAATGTTCCAGCCGAATGTAATCCTGAAGCCGGTAGAACTTCCGGACCAGATAGAGCCCCATGACCACGGTGGCCATTCCGGAGTGGATGGCGCCGATGACGAAATAGGGGGGAATAATCGAAGAATGCCAGCCGGGCACCAACGCGGCGGCGAAATCAAGGCCGACGATGGAGTGCACGGAGACCATCACCAGAACGATGAGAATCGTAATGATCCGGATTGCCATCCCGAGCCAGCGCCACTCGGTCTGGGTCCCCCGCCAACCGAGGGAGAGGACGCGATAGAAAATCCGCCGCCACCCCTGAACGCGATCCCGCATCAAGGCGAAATCGGGGATCAAAGGAAGATAGAGATAAATGAGGCTGGAGGTCGCATAGGTGAAAATCGCCGTCGCGTCCCACATCAACGGCGAGCGGAAGTTCGGCCAGATCTGTCGCTGGTTGGGATACGGAATCAGGTAATAAAACCGCCACGCCCGGCCAAGATGGATAAAGATAAACAGCGCGGCGACGATGACCGAGAAGAGGGTCATCAGCTCGGCAATCCGGGTGATCGGCCGCCGCCACTCCGCATTGGAAAGCCTTAAGGCGCCGGAGATGAAGGTTCCCGAGTGACTGACGCCGACCCAGAAAACAAAGGAGGCGATATAGATCCCCCAGAAGATCGGGGGATGAAGCCCGGTCTGTCCGATGCCGGTCTCAAGTTGATAATCCCAAGCCGCCCCGCCGGCAAAGGCGAGGACAAAGAGGAGCAATAGGATCAAAAAATAGGGCCAGCGGGTCTGGCTGAGCGGACGCAAAAGATCTTGGTTGATCTTCTGAATTTGATCGAGATGCTCCTTCTCGCCGACCCGTTTCTGATGCGACGGGAAAAATTCTTTCCGTGCTTCCATTGCTTTTGCCTTTCCCTTGGGCGCCTCGCAGGCTTTAAGCTACTCCGCCTTTTTTAGATAGGTAATCGCCGGCTCCGTTCCGAGCTCTTCCAACAGCCTGAAGCCGCGCCGGCTCTCCTTCAGCTTGGAGACCCGGCTGTTCGGGTCATTTCGATCACCGAAGACCAGCGCCTCGGTCGGGCAGCTCTGGACGCAGGCCGGGGTGATCTCGCCGTCTTTGACCCGCCGCCCTTCTTTTTGCGCCGTCCGCTGCGCTCCCCGAATCCGCTGGACGCAGAAGGTGCACTTCTCCATCACCCCGCCCGACCGCACCGTGACATCGGGGTTGAGCTGCTCGTTGAGCGGCTCATCCCAATGCGGATCGAACCAATTGAAGTAGCGGACGGTATAGGGACAGTTGTTGCCGCAGTAGCGGACGCCGACACAGCGGTTATAAACCTGCGCATTCAACCCATCCGGGGTATGATAGGCCGCATAAACCGGGCAGACCGGCTCACAGGGGGCGCTGCCGCAGTGCTGGCAGAGGACCGGCATGAACTTCAGCTGCGCGTTCGGATATTCCCCTTCCCAGTAGCGCTCGATGCGAATCCAATAGTTCGCCCGCCCCTTCGACGCCTCCTCTTCCCCGGAAATCCGGACGTTGTTTTCAGCCCGGCAGGCAACCACGCACGCCTCGCAGCCGGTGCAGCGATCGAGGTCGATCACCATTCCCCATTGATACGGTCCTCCCGGCGGCGCATTCTGATCCCGATAGTCCACCATCTCAGTCTCTCCTCATCCATCGTTCCTCAGGTCTCGCTTCGTCTTCTTCCCTCCGGACTTCTTCTCGTTCCTTCCCCGGTCTGGTCGACCAAGACCGGCTTTCCACGACGGCCGGTCCGCTCAATCCGGACCCGGGTCGCTCCCATCGCCAACGTCCCGGAATCGCGGTCGACCAGCGGCGCCAGCAATATCACCGGGTTCACCCCCCGTCCCTTTGCGTAGCGGCCATAAGCGGTGTGCCCCTGTCCAAGCGGCATGCTGATTAGATCGGGGCGATTTCCGGGGAAAAAGATCACCGGCGCTTCCACCTCGCCATAGGGAGAGATCACCCGGACGATCTCTCGCTCCTGAATTCCATATTGCCGCGCCGTCCTCGGATTGATCTCGACCCAGCTTCCCCAAACCACGGTGGTCGCCGGGTCGGGAAGCTCCTGAAGCCAGGGACGGTTCGCCCCTTCTCCACGTTGCAATCCCATCGATTCGAAGAGGGTCAGATAAAACGGAAATTGTTTTTCATCCCCTTCGAATTGGGCTGACTCGATGGACTCCGGAAGCGGTCTGCGCGAAACCGAGATGAGCCTTTGCTCCGGTTTCCACCACCCTCCCTGTTGAAGCCGTTCGATCCAGGCGATCTCAAAAGGTTGGCCGGGCACCTCACGGGCGAGAAACGTTTTCCACTGGTCTTCGAGCATCGTCCGGAAATCGGTCCAGGGAAGCTGCTTCTCAATGTTCCCTCCGATTCGCTTCGCGGCGCTCAAGAACAGATCGCCGACCGGTCGGGTATTGTTACGGGGAATGACCACCGGCTGTCCGAGCCCCGCGGCGGGCGTCCCTCCGTCGCTCAGGAAATCTCCCCATGCCTCCAAGAAGAAATGGTCGGGAAGGATCAGATCGGCCATGGCGGTCGACTCATCCATGAAAGAGCTGAAGCTCACGGTGAAGGCCGCTTGATCGAACACCTCTCCGAAGTGGGTCGAAGGAGGAAGGGTGTAAAGTGGGTTCGACTGATAGAGCATCAGGAGTGACCGCTTTTTGTTTTTAAACGAATCTTTCAGATTCAGAAGCGCCTGATCCGAGACAGGAGTCGCCGCAGCGGCCGGAAAACCTTGAAGCGGCTCGATAAACCGAATGCCGCCCGACTCACCGAGATTCCCGACCAAGAGGTTCAGGGCATTCACCGCCATCAACGTATTCGTACCGTTGGTCTGCGACGAGGCGGTCCCGCCGCCGATCGCGAGCGGGGCGGCCGCTTCGGAGAATTCCCGCGCCAATCGGATGATCTCTTCACGCGGCACTTCTGTTTTCGCCGCGATCTGGTCGAGTGAGACGGTGCCATAGAGTTTCTCGAACCGGCTTCGATCTCCCTGAGCGAGCCGAACGCGCCCCTCTTTAAGAATCACCTGTCCGATCCCCAGCGCCAAAAGCCCCTCGGTTCCGGGGCGGAGCGGCACCCAACGGTCGGCGCTGGCGGCGGTCATTGAAAGCCGCGGCTCTATTTGAACGAACCGACCCCGCACGGCGGGACGCCCCTGACGCATTTCACCATAAGCGAGACCGTAGTGGACCGGCGAGAGCCAGTCGGAGAGAAAAGGAGTTCCGAAGGAGAGAAGATAGGTTGCGTTCGCAATATCATACTCGGGGAAACGGTCGACGCCGAAACTCCGGCGATTCGCCGCCTGCAGCGTCCCCTCCCCCGACGGGTCATAAAAAAGGAGCCTTCCTGAAATCTCTTTCATGAAGGTCGAAAAAAGGCGGGACAAGGTCCCCGGGACCGGTCGGCTGATCATCACCGCGCCGCCCGGATATTTTTCGAGCGTCGACACCCACCGCGAGATGCCATCCTCCCAACTGATCGGTCTAAACCGTCCCTCTCCCCGCGCTCCCTCGCGCTGGAGCGGCTCCTGAATCCGATCCGGGTTGTAGAGTCCCTGGAGGCTCGCCTGTCCCTTCGCGCAGAGCTTTCCTCGGTTCACCGGATGAGCCGGATTTCCCTCGACCTTCTTCGCCCGCCCCTCCATCACCCGGACGAGGATGCCGCAGCCGGCGTCGCACTCGCGACAGACCGAGGCATACCAATCGGCCACCCCCGGTATGATCTCCTCATCGGGGATGACATAGGGAATCAGCTTCTTCGTCTCGCCGGCGCAGCCGGGAAGCAGGGAGCCGGCGGCGGTCACCCCGAGTACCTTCAAGAAATCGCGTCGTTTTAAATCCATGGGGTCCTCAAAAGATGAGAATTCAGAAGCCAGAAGTCAGGAGTCAGAATTCAGAAGGACTGCTTTTATTCTGACTTCTGGATTCTGTCTTCTCCATTCCGAACCTTTTAATAGTGACACGTAAAACAATCTTTCGACGCCCCGTTCCGTTGGTGACAGCTGATGCACCACCCCATCTCGAAGGTCGCCGCGCGGGGTGTGCTGGTCATCTGGGCCACCTGGCCGTGGCATTCGGTGCATTTAAATCCGGCTGCCAGATGCATCTCGTGGGTAAAGCGGACAAAATCGGGGAGCCGCTGCAGCCGAATCCACGGGATCGGCTCCTTATTATTCCAATAGGTGAGGAGCTTTTGCGTCTCCGGCGTCTGCTCTTTTAAAGCGCGATGGCAGGTCATGCAGATGTAAACGGGGGGGACCGATGCGGCCGTAGAAACATTGGCACCGCGGTGGCAAAAAAGACAGTTGATTTGCAATTGTCCCGCATGCCGCTGATGGCTGAAGGCAAGCGGCTGCCGGTCTTGTCCTCTGAGATCGGCGCTCCCTTGAGAGTAAAAAAACCCGATAATCAACGCGGTGATAATGACGACCAGGGCTATGAGTGCTCCCGTCCACTTCCGCATGAACAATACAATCCTTTCATCTAACGGCCCCCAGAGACGCCACTCGGATCTGAATGTAATCCCCCCGACGTATAGATCTTCGAAAAAGAGACGCGGAGGGATTACTTTTTACGATACGATGTTGGCTCCGCCCGCTGCAATCCTCCACTTGGAGAGTACGCCACCTATCCAATCGGAGTATCCCCAAAATCGGGGTCGAGGACGCAATGGATTGGGATAAAAAACATCAATCAGGAACGCCCATCCCCCGCCCAGCGCGGCATAGAGCTGTACCAAGGAGGTCAGGACGACCCCTTGTGTTTGGGCTTGGGAGATCTGGGCATTAAAAAGCTGCCGCTGAGAATCGAGCACGGTGAGATAGTCCGATACACCGTTCGTGTATTGCAACGTGGCCAGTCGAAGCGCCGCGTCCGATGAGGAGACCAGCAATTCCTGGGCGCGCAGCTGCTCGGTCGATTTGCGATAAGCGATCAACGCATTCTCCACGTCGGCAAACGCTTGTTGCACCGCTGCCTCATATGCAATTTGCGCCTCTTGCTGGCTCGCTTTTGCCGCGGCCAGGTTTCCGCGCAGCCTTCCGCCGTTGAAGAGCGGCGCCGTCAGCCCCAGCACCAACTGCCACGTCAGGGCCGGCGCATTCAGCAGATCGGAAAGTTGCGCGCTCTCATACCCTCCCATGCCGGTCAGCGGAATCTGGGGAAAGAGCTGCGCCTTCGCCACGCCGACGGCGGCATAGACCGCGACCAGCTGTTGCTCCGATTGCCGGATATCGGGGCGGCGTTCCAATAACTGGGACGGCAATCCCGCCGGAATCCTCGGGGGGAGTTTCTGTTCGGTCAATCTCAGGCCGCGTGCAATGGGCGCGGGGTTCTGCCCCAGGAGGAGGCTCAGCGCATTCTCCTGCTGCGCGATCTGCTCCTCGATCAGCGGGATCTGCGAGGTGGCCGTATAGAGCGCCGTTTCCGCCTGACGCACATCGAGCTCGGAGGCGACCCCCCCCTGAAATCGGATCTGCGTCAATTGCAGCGAATCCTGGAAGGAAGCGATCGTCCTGCGGGTAACTTCCAGCTCAAGATCGAGCTCGCGGAGTTGAAAATAGCTCTGCGCCACCCCGCTGACCACCGAGAGGATGACATTTCGGCGTGCCTCCTCGGTGGCGAGTAAATTGGCCCGCGCCTCCTCGGTGAAGCGCCGGTACTGCCCCCAAAAATCGGCTTGATAGCTCACCTCGCCATTCAGCTGAAAGTCGCTGACTTCCGGCTTCACCCCTGGAAAAAGGGGGAGGGGACCCGCCTTCGAGCTCCGTTGGCGCGTCGCGCTGGCATGGATCTGAACCTGGGGAAATTGATTGGAACGGGCGACCGTCACATTGGCGCGGAACTGCGCCACGCGCGCCGCGGCCGACCGGAGGTTTTTATTTTGATCGAGCGCGACACGAATCAATGTTTGCAACTGAGGGTCGGTAAAAAGATCCCACCACTTTAGATCGGCCAGCGACTCGGCCGTTTCCGACTCGGTTCGCCACTGCGGCGGCACCGGGACCGTCGGCCGATGGTAGCGGGGGCCGACGGTGCATCCCGTCCAGAAAACAACCAGACGGAGGGTCATGACCAGCCGCTTCATTTGATCGAACCTCCCAGCCGATCGCTTGCGCCGCGACCCACCCCGACGGTCGCGCGCGCGGCCTCTGCCCTCTTGCGGCGCTCGGTGATCGCTTCACTGACAACAAATAACACCGGGATGAACAAGACCCCCAGCACTGTCGCCGCAATCATCCCCCCGAAAACGGAGGTCCCGAGCGCATGTCGGGCGGCCGATCCGGCGCCGGTGGCGATCATCAAGGGGAGGACGCCGAAAATAAAGGCGAACGACGTCATGAGGATCGGACGGAGCCGGATGCGCGACCCCTCGGCGGCCGCTTCGTTTAGACGGAGCCCGCGATCGTAACGAACCTTCGCATACTCCACGATGAGGATGGCATTTTTGGCGGAAAGTCCCACCAACATCACCAAGCCGATCTGGGCATAAACGTTGTTGTCGAGACCTCGGATCCATTGGGCGAGGAACGCGCCGAAGATTCCGATCGGCACGACAAGGATCACAGCGAAAGGAACGGTCCAGCTCTCATATTGCGCCGCCAAGACGAGAAAAACGAAGACGATTGCCAGGAGCAGAATCAGGCCCGCCCGCCCCCGGGTGGTAACCTCCTGATACGAGAGACCGGTCCACTCATAGCCATATCCCGCCGGCAGTGTTCCGGCGACCTGCTCCATGGTTATGATGGCATCTCCAGAGCTGAAGCCGGGGGCCGCCGCCCCGTTGACCTCCACCGACCGATGGAGATTGTATCGGGTCACTACGTCGGGTCCCCGCGCCGCGCGGGGTTGGGTCACCGTGCTGAGGGGAACCATATTCCCCTTTGTGCTCCGGACGTAAAAACGCCCGATATCCTCCGGCCGGGCACGAAACGGATGGACGCGCCTTCGTTCTCTGGCGGTATTGAAGGTAGCTCTGCTCGCTCACACTGAAGGTGACATAAATCGGATCAATGCTATAAACCGTGTCGAGCAATGTATTTCCTTGCTGGACCAGCGCGCCGATCTTCGCCTGTGCGGGACCGATCCAACCGGTCAGGGGAGCTGTAATTTTCGTATAGTCTAGGCTCAGCTGCGCCTGCGCCACCTGCGCCCGCGCGCCTCCACATTCGCTGCTTCTTGTTCAGCCTGGGCGATTGCCGTATCGAGCTGCTGTTGGCTGATGGCATGTTTTTCGACCAGAGGACGATACCGAGCGACATTCTGCCGGGCGATATTCAGCGCCGCCTCATGCGGGGCCAGATTCGCTTTTGCTTGGTCTAAGGCCGCTTGATAGGGACGGGGGTCGATGACAAAAAGAAGGTCGCCGGTGTGGACAAGCGCCCCTTCAACAAAGGCGACCCGTCGAAGGAACCCCGTCACCTGCGAGCGGATTTCGACGGTATTTACCGCTTCGGTCTGGCCGACAAATTCACCATAAATAGGAATCGATCTCTGGGCGGCCGGGGAAACAATCACGACCGGCGGCGGACCGGCGGGCCCTCGCCCCTGTGTCCCCTTCGCACCCTGATTGGAGCATCCCAGAAGAACAGCCGCAATCATCCCCTGTGTGGCTGCGAAGAGTCTAATCGCCCGTTTTATTGATCTATAAGCTGCCACTGCGCGCATATTGAGGGCGTCGCTCTCTCTACCAGATTGAAGGGGAGATACATGCGGTCTCGTGCGGTGATTGGAATTGGGCCGTTTCGCTCGCGAAAAGTAAAATGTATGATGATGGGGTCCTTTCTCCGAGCATGCGGGTCAAGAAGAACCTCCGGCCGCACCTTGAGCGTCGGACGGGCCGCGATCATTTTTAAGTCTTATTGTAAGAAGTCAAAAGAAGGAGTCGCAATTCAACCGAAGGGAGGATATCCAATGGATTAGTAAGGGTTCATACATGAACCGATCTTCATCCCTACCCGGTTTGCCCGGTTTGCCCGGTTTACCCGGTTTAATGGACAGGAGGAGGGGTTCATCTCATTCGATAAGGTGCAGCGGGAAGGTTTCGGGACGGTTCGCTTTCTCACTCGCCCGACTTTGTTCAATAACAAAATTTTGGAATGGAGAATTAGGATTGAACGAGGGGAAAAGAGACGCGGAAGGCGGTCCCGACGCCGAGCTCGCTCTCGACCTCGATGCGGCCTTGATTGGCTTCGATATATTGTTTGGCCAAGGGGAGGCCGAGCCCGACGCCGCGCGCCTTCGTCGTGAAGAGCGGCTGGAAGAGCCGCTCCATATTCTCCGGCGCAATCCCCTCTCCGGTATCCCGGACCGCGACCTGGGCCGACTGGCGGCTCACCCGGGTGACGACGCGGAGGATTCCCCCCTGCGTCATCGCCTGAATCCCGTTGACCACAAAATTGGTCAGGGCGCGGGAGACCTGAACCGGATCGATGAAAACGAGAGGGCGTCTTCGGCTGAAATCGGTCTTGATCCGGACCTTCTCCGGAACCTGAATCCGGCCGAGCAGCTCTTCTAACAATTGATTCAGATCGACTCGGATCGACACCGCCTGTTTTTTTCGGGTGAAGTCGAGCAGCTCGTTGACCAGATCGGTCGCCGATCGGCACTCGTCGTTGATGATCGAAAGAAAACGCCCGAATTCCTGCCTGATCGGCCCGGTCTCCTCCCGCTCCATTTGCAATTGAAGGTAGTAGACCGCATTGGTGATCACCTCCAACGGCTGCCGAAGTTCGTGATTGACGCTCCCGACGATCTGCCCGAGCGCGGCCAACTTTTCTTTTCGACTGTTTTCCTCGCGGAGGTGATGGAGCTCCTCAGTGCGTGCCTCGAGTGCCTTGCGGCCTTCTGTCTGCTCCCGTTGCAGCGATCCATGGCGTTCGGCATTGGCGAGGGCTGCGGCCGCATGCTCGGAAAAACCTTCCAATATCTTTCGCTCCCGGGCTGAGATCTGCCGATTCAACGCGCGGCTTCCAAGACAGAACCCCCCGAGGACCTTCTCCTGCCAAATCAATGGGACGGCGATCGCCGCCTCGAATGCGCATGGTCGAAGATCGGCGGGAAGAGGATCCCCTTCGCGCCGCCGGCCGACCCAGAGCACCTTTCTCTGCTGAACCGCCCGTCCGAGGATTCCCTCTCCCGGCTTGATTTTTTTGCCGATCCAGCCGGCGGGAAGATCGACTTCGCCCTCCACCCGCAGAGATCCCGTCGCGGCGTCCCAGAGGGCGATCCAGCCGGCCTCCAGGCGGGAGAGAGCGAGCCCGTGCTGCAAGAGCGTTGCGGAGAGCCGGGCGCGGTCGGTCTCGGCGCCGAGCTCCATGCCGACCCTCCGAAGCGCATCCGCCTCGGCCAGATCTCTCCGGACGGCGTCCAACGACTGGACGTTTTCGATGGCGATCGCGGCGTGGCGGGCAAACGCCTCCAAAAGGAGACAATCCCGGTCTGAAATATTCCTGTCCGGAAACTTCGACTGAAAGTTGACCGCGCCGATCAGCCGCTCTTCCCGTCGAAGGGGAACCCCGACCATCACAGGATAAGAACCCCACTTGATCCGTCTCGCGGCAGAGGCCCGTTCGGGATTGAGGGCGATCGTCTTCCCCATTCGGGCCGCCATGCCGCCGATCCCTTCCCCCATGCGAAAGACCGATCCTTCGAAACCGGTCGGCATATTCATCGCCGTCCGGACGACAAACTCCTGTCGTGCGGCGTCCCAGAGAGAGAGCCCTCCCGCATCGAGCCCCAGCAGCGTCATCCCGCCCTGAACAATCTTGCGCAGAAGCACCGGCAGCTCCCGCTCCGCCGAAATCTCCGCGACGATCCGGAAGAGATGATCGAGGCGGAGGAGCGCGCGCTCACTCTCCCGGGCGCTCCAGAGGCTTTCCAAGGCGGTTGCAACCGACGCCGCGAGCGGCGCCGTGTTGAGCGGATCGGGCATTCGTGAGCGGGGACTGGGAAGAAGGCAAATGAAACTGAACGGAAGAGGCTTTTGCAGCGGAATGGGAATGAGCAAGGCGGGGGTCGCCGGATCGGCCCAAAAGAACTGCTGTTTCCTTCGCCGGAGCCGATCCAACAACGCCGTCTGTGCAAGAAGTCGACGCGCCGTTTTTTTTAATTTGGCGCCGAAGTCAAAGGCGACCCTCTGCGGCGCCGCTCCGGGACGGACGATCACGAGGAGTCCGGTCTCCATCCCCCAGAGCGCCCGAGCGAGTCCCACCGTATTCTCCAGAATCTCCTTCTCGGAATGAGCCGTGCGCAGGGGAGGAATGTTGTAAAGGAGATCGGAAGGGGGCGGCTTATTTATCGCGGATTTCTTCATGATGAACGCAATTCTAAAAGACGGGCCGACTTTAGCACATCTTTTTAGGAATAACAAGGGAACGCCCGCCCCCTTTCGATCCGTTGAGATCGGTCTCATTTCCTCTCCGAACCCCTTCCGGCAAGCGGCCTCCCCTTGTCCCCTTTTTTCAAAAAGAGTATATTCATTGAGAGCGAATTCGACTCGGAGAACCCCCGATGAATGCTTGTCTGTTTTTGACCGCCCGAGCGATCCGGACGCTGGCGGCGCTTCTTCTCCTCGGCCTCTTTTCTTTCGGCGCCGCCCCCACGGTCGCAGCAGAGGAGCCGGCCCCCCCGGCGTCCGATGCCGAGCGGATCGAGCGCGCGCTCGATTCCGCGCTCGACGCGATTGCGACCGGGATGCAGACCTTGGTCGTTCTGGCGGAGAAGAGCCAGGAGAAGTGGAGCCGATGCCGGTCGGGCCATTCGGAGGAGGCATGGTGCGTCAAGATGAAAGATGCCCTCACCCGGCTCGAGCGGTTAAGCGGAGGAGAGACCTCCGACGACCAATCGACTTTCGACGAGCAGATTCGATAAAGCCCGAGAGATCGGTTTTAAACCTCTTCCCTTTTATTTTGTTTGACAATGATCTGATTTTGGGGTAGGTTCACGCCAAGCACCTAGGGTGTTTTAGTGGTATTTCCCCGATTGAATTCCCGGTGACGCAATGGAACAGCAAAGTCCCTGGACCACCTGCCTTTTAACGCGGATGTTGATCCTCCATCTGGAGCGGATCGGCAAAGCGGACGGTCTCGACTACCAGGAGATCTTAGCGGGAGACAATCAGCTCAACCGGATCGCCGACCCCCGCGCTTTTCTCCTCAAACACACCAATTGGGTTCCGCATCACGTCCTCAAAAACCTGATCATCACCGCTGAAAACGCAACCGGCACCAAAGAGATCACCTATCTCGCCGCCAAAAGCTATTACCAATCGGGTCCCGGCCCCTCGCTTCTGGAGATCATCGCCAAGCTTCAACAGAATAATATGGAACAGGCGCTCAACTGTTCCAACCTCTGGGCAACCGGCTTCGCCAACTATTTTAAACTGCAATGTCTTCCCCCCTCCGGCGTCGGCGCGGGGGCGACGCTCCTCTCTCAATTCGCCCCTTATGTGGAGCCGATCGTCGGCAACTATGGATTTATCCGTGGAAACTATGAAGGGATGACGACCCTTTTCGACGACATCGCCGAAGCCCAATGTATCGAAGAGCTCTCTCAGTTAAAGCTGGAAACCCTCTGTCGCGAGTTCAGCAAATACCGGATCGAGCGGCAGGACGCGCGCCTTTCCATTGTCGATACCACCACCCAGAAAGAGGTCGCCGCCGCCCGTCAGGTTTTCCTCAAAACCGAATTGCTCCCTGCGCTCGCCGACGACCCGCGGCAGATCGAAGGGCTGATTCTTCCTCCGAGAGGGGGAGAGGTCCGACTCCTGCTGCCGCAGATTGAAGACGATCCGGAACGATGGAGAAAAGAGCACAGCGCGTATCAAATCGTCCATGGCGGGATGCTGCAGGCGGGCAAACAGACCTTCACCCTGCGCGAGGGGGCCTACTTCAACGCCCCCTACTCCCGCTACCGGTTCACCTGGAAATCGAGATCAGGCCGGAAAAATGCCAGCGAGACGATCACCGACTGCTCCGAGATCATCCCCCTCCTCTTTAATCACGTCCGGGAGCTCAGAGAGACCCATCGTCAGCTCCTGCATTATACGATGGAGAACAAGGCGCTGGCACAGGCGAACGAAGAGCTCAAGGGGGAGATCCGAAGAGAGTACGATTTCCACGGCATCATCGGAAAGAGCCCGAAGATGCTGAAGCTGTTCGAGCAGGTCGAGCTGATCGCGCCGGTCGACTCGACCATCCTTGTTTTGGGAGAGACCGGCACCGGAAAGGAGGCGCTCGCCAAGGCGATCCACCAATGCAGCCTTCGGCGCGACCAGCGCTTCTACGCCCTCAATTGCGCGGCGCTCTCCGAGAGCCTCCTGGAGGCGGAGCTCTTCGGCCATGAGAAAGGGGCCTTTACCGGCGCCCTCTCGCTGAAGAAAGGAATCTTCGAGACGGCGAGCGGCGGGACCCTTTTCTTGGATGAGGTAGGAGAGATCTCTCCCACCCTTCAGGCAAAGCTCCTCCGGGTTCTGGAAGAGCGCGAGATTCAGCGGGTCGGCGGCCGGGATACGATCCCGATCGATGTCCGGGTCATCTCCGCGACCAACCGCGACCTTCAACGGCAGGTGCATGCCGAAAAGTTCAGAAGCGATCTCTACTATCGCCTCCATGTGATCTCGCTCGTCATCCCACCGCTGCGCGAGCGCCTCGATGACCTTCCCTTGCTGGTCGATCACTTCCTCGAATTCTTCAGCAAGAAATGTAAAAAGCCGAAGCCGGCGATGACGCGGGAAACGGTCACCTTTCTGACCCGCTATGCCTGGCCGGGGAACATCCGGCAGCTGAAGAATGTCATCGAACGGGCGGTGGTGCTCGATCGAGATCAGGTGATTAATCCCGACGACATCATCCTGCCGGAAGGAGAGGCCCCCCAGAAAGGGGTCGGGGTGCCGCAGCCGTTCCATGAAGCGCTGGAGCAGTATAAGCGCTCCGTGATCGAAGAGGCGCTTCAGAAAACCGGCGGGAATCAGACCAAAGCGGCCGCCCTCCTCGGGCTTCAACGGACCTACCTCGCCCGCTTGATCCGGACTTTCCGAATTTCAAGCTAAAGAGTAAATCGGTCCCCCTTCATTCGGTCGATCTTTTTTCGCGACTCCCCGTCCCAAAGGAACGTTCTTCCCGACGCTCGGCCTGTTGTCACCCGTGCGAGCAAGCCGGTGGGTCTGCATTGATCGATAAAGAGAGCGGTATGGATCGGTCTCCGCACTCCCCTCCCCTTAACAAGAAGGGACAGGCCGAGAAAGGGACGGCGCAATCTTATCTATACGGATACACCCATCGTATCTATCTCGCTCCACTGGAGCCCGGATCAATCGATTAACTCAACGATCGGGAAAGCAGCGGCGCCCTCAGCCCGAAAGGGTCTGTCGCGCGGGCCTCCTGTTGAACGACAACCCGAAATAGCCTCTTATTTCTTTTGTTTTTCGTTTTTTTCCTTCCGGAATCCGAAATTTTATTTTCCGGATTCCGAAAAAACATCTTTCCTTCACCCCTCATCGCAGATGCTCACAACCCGATTCCTCCCCTTTTTAGGCCCTCTTTTCCTCTTCCGCATTTATTTTTTCTCATGGCACGCCCTTTGCTCTTACCCCCTTGCGTCAACACAATCGGATCTTAAACCCGGGGGCCTCGGCTCTCAAACCTAAAGGAGAATAAAAAATGAAAAAGACAACTTTGATTGCAACCGCGATGGGATTGGCCCTGGTATTTGGAACCGCAATGAAGAGTGAAGCGTTCTGCTTGCTCGGTTGCGATGACAGCACCTCGGTCGACCAAAAGGCTGCCGGCCGCGACATCCGTGAGAACAGCGACAACGTCTCCGGGCAATCGGCCAAAGGATCTGGGAATCAGGCGATGCATGATGTGAAAGACGCCGTGGTGAAGAACAACGACTCCGCCACCGCGACCGGCGGCATGCACGACGCCAACGGCGACATTCGCGGCCAGATCAACGCGAATACCATGGCGGTGACCGGCGGACTCGATCAGAGCCACGACAACCTCAACGTCAACAAGAGCACCAACAACTACGGAAAGTAACTCGCAACAATCAATATACTGTGCGGGAGAAGGGGTGGATCGAAACTCCACCCCTTCTCGAAGCAGCCGCAAACTTCAATCACACCGTTGTAAGTAAGGAGAGGTCAAATGCCGACAAAATTATCGATCGCCATGCTCCTCGGGATCGCAGCGGTCCTCGGAAGCGCAATTTCAAGCAAGGCCGTCTGCCTCATGGACTGCGGGCCGGAACATTCCCGGCCCGCCGAAAAAGAGAACAACGGGAATGAAAATAAAATCGGAGGGAACCAAGCAGCCGGCAAAGGGAACCTCGCCACCGGCAACATCACCAATGGTGTCGTTCTGAATGGCGTCCAGATGCATTCCGAAAACAACGTCAGCATCGGCGGCGGCAATACAGGAGAGGTCAATACGACGTCTAATGCGGTGATCATGGGCGTTGATCAAAGCAACCATAACTCGACCAACACAAACACCACAACTCAGAAAAGATAAAAAATGAAGATGAGGACCCACGTTGGGGAAGGAATGAACCATGAAGATTAACAAAATAGGGACGCCAATCAGGCTGATCGTGGTCCTCTTTCAATTGGGATGGTCGACAGGGGAAATCTACGGAGCCCCGCCCATTCAGAGCGAAGAGGCCGCCCAGAAGGAGACCCAAGAAGAGAAGGACAAGCAGCGAGAGAAGACGCCTGAGGAAAAGAAAAAAGAAAAAGAAGACGACGAGGTGAAAGCCAACGTCAAGGATATCCGAAGACGCCAGGAGAATGACGAGAAATCGGTCCGCGTCCGGGCCAACATCTTCCCGGCAGATTCGCCGGAGGCCCAGTGCACCGCGGCCGACCGAGCGCGCGCCCGACTCGATGAGGTAACCGGCGACGGGAGCCTCCGGATGGGAGATGTAATTATCGACTCGACCAACGAGACCAATGTCGACAAAAACAAAGGGGCGATCAACAGCCAGGTCAACGTCAATATTACAAATACCAACAACAAACGTTGCTAAGCGCGAAAGGTGGGAGGAAAGGTTGTGAGAAGGGAAAAAATTCTTAAGATGGGCCTTCTGGGAATGATGCTCTCCCTCTGCCTGCAGCTGCAAACGTGGGGTGCCGAACCGGGTGCCCCGGGCGCTTCCGCCAAGGTCCGCGTCGCCGTCGCCCGGTTCGGCGCCACCGACCGGTTTGCGCAAGTGTATGGTGGCTGGGATATCGGCGGCGGGCTCGCCGCGCAGGTGGTCACCGAGCTGATCAACACCGGAAAGGTCGTGGTGGTCGAGCGGGCCATCCTCTCCCAGATCATGCGGGAGCAGGAGCTCTCCGCCTCCAAGCTCGTGACGAAAGAAACGGCGGCGCAGGTTGGACAGCTGCTCGGGGTCGACTATCTGATCGTCGGCGAGGTCACCGAGTTTGAGCAGAAGGCGGTGGGGGCCGGCGGAAAGGTGGGACTGCTGACCTGGCTGCTTCCGAAGGCGACGGTGGAGTTCTCCGCCGCGCATGTTGGAATCGATCTGAGGATCATCGATACCTCTACCGGAGAGATTATTCACTCCCATCGCTCGGAGGGGCGCGCCTGGGAGAAGGCGGCCGCTATCGATATGAGCCTGCCGACGCTCACCTTCGGCGGAGATGCCTTCCATAAAACGCCGCTCGGCAAAGCAACCCGGCAGACGATCCAGGACGCCATCGGTTTCGTCCTCGGCGCGGTTCAGGAGCGGCTCCGGACCTACTCCAGCGGATTGGGCAAGGTGATCCATATGGAAGACAATCTCGTCTATGTCAATGCAGGGGCCAACACCCAGGTCCATGTGGGAGATCGGCTCTCGGTTTTCTCGGTCAAGAAGGTGCTGACGGATCCGGAAACCAACCAGGTCGTCGGGGTCATCGAAAGTCCGATCGGAGAGCTGACCGTGGTCTTCGTCTCGGAGAAGTTCTCAAAGGCCCGCATCGTCGGAAGCGCAATGCCGAAGAAAGGGGACATTGTCCGCTTCTCGCAGAAAGGCCGGACCGGGATCAATGGCGAGGAGGCGGCCCCTTACGGCGATATCAGCGGATTGACAATCGCAAAATCAGGTTATCCCATTCTCGACTAAGGTAAACGACAATGAAGCCATTCTCGAAAAAAACCATTCTCAGCCGGTTGCTCTTCCCATTCATCCTCCTGGCGCTCCTGCCGGCGTGCAGCCGCCAGATCCGGCCCGATTCCGTCGGACCGACCCATCTGGAAGAGGGGCTGATCGCCTATGACCAAAACCAGTATGACGAGGCGATCAAACACCTCGACGCGGCATTGAAGCTCGATCCGCAAAACACGGAGGCGCTTTTCCGGAAAGGGGCGATTTATCAGAAGCAGAATAAAACCGATGAGGCGATCGCCGCCTACCGAGAAGTCGTCCGGATCGATCCGAATCACTTCAAAGCCCACTATAACCTCGCGAACCTCTACTCCTATGAAAAGGCAAACAACGTTCAAGCGATCTTCCATTACCGCCGCTTTTTGAGCCTCGCCCCGGCCCATCCGCTCGCCGGAAAGGCACAGACCCGTCTCGCCGAGCTGACCGAGGTTCCCGGCGACAAGCTGGCCCAGGGAAAGGGAACCTCGGAAGAGGAGGGACAGGGAGACATCCATTTGACCGGGGAGATGATGGTTCCGGCCGTCCCGCCGGCGGCCCCCGTCCTTCCGGTTGCACCGCCCATTCCGACGCCCGGGAACGCCTCCCCGGAGGCGCCGGCCGTCTCCTTCCCCCAGGTCGTCTGCGTCCATGGCGACACCCCCCAGGGAAAGAACGAGGGGAGCGGCTTCGTCGTCGGCCCCGGCTATATTCTGGCGAGCGGGCATCAGGCGAACCAGGCGAACCGTCTCGAAGTGCAGTTCCAGGACGGATCGGTCTACGCCGCATCGGTTTTGTCGGTCAGCGCGGCACTCGACCTCGCGCTCCTTCAAATTTCGTATCAGGGAGCGGAGCCGCTTTCATTCGTCTCGGCCAACACCGCCAAGACGGGCGAGCCGGTGATGGCGGTCGGCTGCCCGTTCGGCCTGAATCACTCCGCCTCGCAGGGGATCATCAGCGCGCCGGAGCGGACGATGGGCGACCGGCCGGTCCTGCAAACCGATGTCGCGATCAATCCAGGCAACAGCGGCGGGCCGCTGCTGAACCGGCAGGGAGAGGTCGTCGGAGTGGTCCTCGGGATGCTCCCTGAGGCGCGCGGGATCGCCTTTGCCGTTCCGAGCCGGGAGGTTCGGCGCTTTCTCGGCGAGACCTTCTTCCAGATGGGAACCCTCTTGGCGGAGGCAAAGCGGTATCCCGAAGCGTCCGACCTCCTCATTCAGAGCACCCGAACCTGGCCGCCGTCGGCGAAAGCCTACAACAACCTCGGCGAAGTCTACCGGAGGATGAAAGAGACCAAGAAGGCCGAACAGGCCTATGCAAAGGCGCTGGAAATCAATCCGAAGTATGCCGACGCACACTATAACATCGGGACCTTTTACGACAGCATCCTGCGCAATCCGCAGAAGGCGGCATTTCACTACCGCCGATATATCGAGCTAAAACCGACCTCGCCGGAGGCGGTGCAGGTCGGCCAATGGCTCGCCGCGATTGAGGCTAAAAAATAGATTGTAAAAAGGAGCGCAGAACTCTTAAAGTGGATATTAAAAATGATGTCGGTTTTAGTTGCGATTTAGGGGACGGATGGGGTACAAATACGGATTCCAACTCCCTCTTTTACCCGAGTAAGAATAATGGATCTTCCGAGATTCAAATCCGAAGTATTTTAAGGGAACGCGTGATGAAATCGTTGGGACGATATGAAATTTTAGCGGAGATCGGCCGGGGGGCGATGGGGATCGTCTATCTCGGAAGCGATGCCAAGATCGATCGGCAGGTCGCCCTGAAATGCCTCCGGCCCGAGCTGTTTGAAGCCTCGGAGGCGAACCGGAAGCGATTTCAGAAGGAGATCCTGGCGCTCGGACGGCTGATCCACCCGAACATCGTCACCATCTTCGATGCGGGAGAAGATCCGGCGACCGGAACCGCTTACATCGTCATGGAATATGTCGAGGGAACCTCCCTCGCCCAGCTTCTGAAAAAGGGAGCGTCCTTCTCAATCGATCAGGTCGTTCACGTGGCGATTCAGGTCTGCCGCGCCCTCGATTTTGCGCATCAAAAAGGGGTGATCCATCGGGATATCAAACCGGGAAATATCTTGCTGACCGACGATTTAAAGACGGTCAAGGTCACCGATTTCGGGATCGCCCGGCTCGACGGGGTCGGCCAGACCCAGACCGACCATCTCCTTGGAACCCCTCAGTATATGTCTCCGGAGCAATGCCGAGGGGAGCAGATCGACGGCCGATCCGACCTTTTCTCGGTCGGCGCCCTCCTCTATGAGCTCCTCCTCTTTCAGAAACCGTTTCCGGGCGAGACGATCCCGGCGATCATGCACCAGGTCCTCACGAAGACCCCGATGGCGCCGGAATTCGTCTCGCCCAAGATTCCAAGCCTCTTGAGCCATGCTGTGATGAAAGCGTTGGAAAAAGAGCCTGGAAAGCGGTTTTCATCCGGCACGGAGATGGCGGACGCGCTCGAAGCGGCGCTCCATCCCCGCCCGGCTGCAGCCGCCGAGAGCCGGACCATGGCCCTCTCCGCCAGCCAAGAGGGAATCCGGCCGACGCCGGCGGGCCGACGTCCGGTGTGGGTTCCGATGACCCTCGCCGGGATGGCCACGCTTCTCGGCCTCTGGTTGCTGGGGGGAAACCTCAACGCACTGCGCGAATCGAAAACCATGTCCGCTCCCGAGCCGACGGCGGTCACGACGGCGCAACAGGGGCAACCGGGGAAGGTCGAATTAACCAGCTCCCCGGCCGGCGCAGAGATTGTGATCGACGGCGAGCCGAAAGGGGTCGCGCCGCTGGCGCTCGACCTTCCCGCCGGCTCGCATGAACTGACCGCCAAGAAAAAGGGGTATCACCCGTTGGAGGCGACCCTCACCGTCGCCGCCGGCGAGCGGGTCCCGGTCGATTTAAAACTGACGGAAGAGGAGGGAGCGCGATGAAGAAAATCAACCTGATCGTCTTATGGGGGGTTGCCGCGCTTCTTCTTTCCCTCTTTGGAATGCAGGAGACCGCCGAGGCGGCGCTTAAAAAAGGGGAGGTCGCCCCGACCTTCGCCGCGCTCGACGCGGTGAAGAAAAAGCCGATGGTCTTGGTCTACTTCTTCAAGCTCGACTCCAAGCCGGCGCGCGAGGGGCTCGATTACCTCAAGGGCCTCTCTGAGCAGTATGAAAAAGACGGGATGACCATCCTCGCCGTGACGCAAGATGGCGCGAAGCTGCTCGATCCCTATCTGAAAGAGCATCCCCTCCCCTTCCCGGTGGTGAGAGACGACGGAAAGATCTTCAGCGCCTATCAGGTGAAGGTCATCCTTCCGACGACCTATATCCTCGGGCCGGGCAACCGGATCACCGACACCCTGGAAGGGGGCGGCCCTTCTTCGACCCGCTTTATCACCACGGTGGCACAGCGGGGGCTGCAGTTGAAGAAGACGACGTTGGCGAAGGGACTCTTCGAGACGGCGCTGAAATCGAATCCGAAAGACACCCAGGCCGCCGCCGGACTGGGACACGTCTTCCTCAAAGAGGGAAAGCTCGACCGGGCCGAAAGCGAGTTCTCCAAGCTGGCTCAATTGAAATCTCCGGAAGCGATCCTCGGGAAAGAGGGGCTCGCCGAAGTTCATCTCCAGAAGGGGGAGACCGACAAGGCGCTCGCCGTGGCGGAGGAGGTGGAGAAGGAGGAGCCGAACAACGGTCTGGTTCATCTGGTGAAGGGGAATGTCTTGGCCGGCCAAGGGAAGCAGCCGGAGGCGCTGGCGGAGTTTACCCGGGCCGCTGAGGGGAAGCTCTCCACCGATTGGCAACGGGCGACCGCCTACAACAATGCCGGCCGGATCTACTCCGAACAGGGACAGTATCCCCTGGCCGAAAAGATGTATCAGGAGGCGGTGATCCACAACCCCTACTCTTCCGAGATTCTCTCCAACCGCGGCGTCCTCTATGAGCGGCAGGGACAGCCGCAGAAGGCGCTCGCCCTCTACCAAGAGGCGCTCTCCGCCGATCCGGAAGACGAGGTCGCCAAGCACCTGATGAAGCGGATGGAGCAGCACCTCGCCTTCAAGGAGGATCTAGAGCGGCAGAAACGGATCGACACCCTCGTCGCCGATCTCACCGAGCGGTTCAAAACCGGCAAGGTCGCCGACCTGCCGGCGGCCGACCCCTGGTCGTCCAAGCCGATGACGGTCGCCTTCCTCGGTTTAAAGCTGATGGGGGGCGGGTTGTTGCGCGAGGGGATGTCGGAGGTGCTCCAGGCCGAGATGACCCAGCGGCTCTCCGCCGGCGGCCGGGTGGCGGTGGTGGAGCGGGAGATGCTCGACAAGCTGCTGGCCGAACTGAAACTCGGCTCGTCCGAACTGGCCGATCCGGAAACGGCGTTGAAACTCGGCAAGCTCCTCTCCGCCCGGCTGATCGTCACCGGGAGCCTCGTTCAAATTCCGGAGGGGGTCCGATTGAGCCTCCGGCTGATCGACCCGGAGACCTCGGCGATCAAGATCACCTACGCCGACGAGATGAACACTCAGAAGAACCTGATGACGCTGGCCGACCAGACGGCGCAGGCGATCGGCAAAAAACTCAAAGAGCAATATCCGCTCAAGGGGAAGATCGCCTCGGTGGAAGCGGGAGAGCAGGTGATCGTCAACCTCGGCACCCGTCACGGAATCAAGCCGGGAACGAAGCTGAAGATCATCGACGAGGGGGAAGCGATCGTTGTCGACGGAAAGACGATCGGCTTCAAAAAAACCAGGGTCGGCCTTCTCGAGATCGTCGAGGTGGAAGAAGGAATGTCCTACGGCAAGCTGACCGAGCACAAAACGGCTGTCCAGAAAGACCAGAAGGTATTGGAAGAAATCGGGGGGAATGATGCGGCCTTTTAGCGCTCTCTTGATACTCCTTCCCCTTCTCGCCGCCTGCGCCGCAGCGCCGGTCGCTTCGCCAAAAGCGCCCCTCTCCCCGGCGCCCGAGCCGCGGGTGTTGACCGTGGCGGTGCTTGAATTCGAAGACCATGGGATCGCTCAAACCGTCGCGACCCAGGGATTGGGCCGCACCCTCGCCGACCGGATCTCCGAGCAGCTCGCCGGCCGGCAGGATCTCCGGCTGATCGATCGAGAGTCGCTTCAGAAGATTCTCCAGGAGCTCTCGCTCGCGTCGCTCGACCTCGCCGACCGGGAAGGGCAGCTCCGCCTTGGAAAGCTCCTCGGAGCGCAGTATCTCATCATGGGAGGATATACCGCTTTGGGAGGAGGGCTTCGGATCGACGGACGGATCGTCGAAGTTGAAAAGGGAATCGCCGAAGGGAGCGCGCTGGAAGGGCGCGCCGCCGAGCGGGCGCTGATTGAAAAGGACTTTTCCAGACAGATGGCCGATCAGCTGATCGCCAAGGTCGGCCTTCCGAAGGGGACGCCGAAGACGGGACACGACTATTTTCTTCAGGGAATCGCCCTGGAACAATCGAACCACACCCAGAAGGCCTTGGAGCTGTACCAAAAGGCCCTCGCCATCGATCCCAATCAAATAGAAGCGCGGGAGCGGATGGAGAACCTCCTCTTAAAGGAAGCCCAATGAAAAAACAACTTTACTCGACTGCCCTTTTCATAACCGCCCTCGTCAGCCTCCTCCTCTCCCCGACGCCGGGAAGGTCGGCGGAAAACACACGATCAGAACCCGACGTGAAACACCTCTACCAGGAAGAGCGCTATGAAGAGATCATTCAGACGGTCGAGGGGAAGGAAACGCCCGATCCGCGCGAGTCGCTCTACCTGGGACTGAGCTATCTGAGAATGGGGGATCAGAAGCGGGCGATCATTGCATGGCAGCAGTATGTCCAGGCCAATCCGGGAAATGAGGGGAGCCGAGAGGTGTCGAAATACCTCACCCTCCTCCTTCAGGAAGAGGCGAAGCGGACCGCCCGGGAGATTCTTCAGCAGGAAAAACAGCTCACCGGGAAGATCGACTCCAAGGCGATTGCCGTCTCCCCCTTCCAGAATTTGGGACAGCAGACCTACACCCCCCTCTCGAAAGGGCTGGCGGAGATGATCATCACCGACCTCTCCAAGGTCAAAACCCTCAAGGTGGTCGAGCGGATTCAGCTCAAGGCGCTGTTGGATGAGCTGAAGCTGTCGCAATCGGGATTGGTCGACACCCAGAGCGCCCCCCGGGTCGGAAAACTGCTCGGCGCCGGAAAGATCACCACCGGCAGCTTTCTTGATCTGGAACAAGAAAAGCTCCGGCTCGATGCCTCGGTCACCCAGACCGAAAACGGAAAGCTGATCACCAACCCCGAGGTCCACGGCGCGCTGCCGAGCTTCTATCAGATGGAAAAAGAGATGGTCTTTAAAATCCTCTGCGGGATCGGGAGCTGTCCGGAGAGCCTCGACAGCCAGACGCGTGCGGCGGTCGGAGCGATCCACACCCGAAACTTCAAGGCGTTCCGTCTCTACTCGCAAGGGCTCGAATACCTCGATCAAGTAAAATATCGCGAAGCCTCGCGCTCTTTCTTCTTGGCGGTCGAGGAAGATCCCGAGTTCGAGCTCGCCCGAAAGGCGCTCCTCGACACCCCCCTCTTCCCGCTCGATCTGCAGGCGATGATCTCGGGGGCCGAGTCGATCGGCGACGGCGGACGGCTCCTCGCGGCCGGAACGCTCTATGCCCCCCAGGTTCCCGAGCCGTTGTCCGGAAACCGGGTGATGGCTCCCGGGCTCGGGATGTTGACGCCGCCCGCTCATCAGGCGCTCTCTCCCGGCCTCGGCGTGCTGACGCCGCCGACGGTCCCTTCGAATACGGTCCCGGTACAGGTCCACGTGCAGTTTTAGAAAATTGACTGGTTTTAGGAAGATTTCGACGCAGCTAAAACAGTGACGGAATTCAAAGGCTGAAAGAGAACATTCTCTTTCGGGCAACCTTTTGGGGCAGGAATCCATATCAATGAGAAACGCAATCACCGCAAAAAAGATCGGTTGGCTCTCTCTCTCCCTGGCGCTCCTGACCCTCCTCGGCAGCTGCCAAGGAAGCGGGAAAGAGGGACCTGCGTCGGTTCATCTCACCCTCGCCCTCCCGAATGCGACGAGCGGGTCCAAAGCGGCGTTTGCCCCCGCCCCGCTTTTTATCCACTCCTTTCAGCTGGAGGTCACCGGCCCCGATATCTCCCCTCTCTCCACATCGGCTCCGGTCAACCCCGACGGAACCGCCTCCTTGATTGTCCAAGTTGCGGCGGGGCCGGCACGGCACTTTGTCGTCACCGCCTTTGACAGCGACGGCGTCGCCCGGTACCGCGGCGAAACGACCGCCGATTTGGCCCCTTCGACCGCGCCCGATCTGATCATCTCAATGGCGGCGCTCGACCTCCCGGCGCCCCCCGCCACCTCGATTCAAATCTCCCCGGTCACGGCGATCGTCCCGAAGGGGACCTCGCAGCCCTTTACACTGACCGGGATCGACCCATTGCAGGTTGAATGGAAGGTCTCGAGCCCCATCGGAAACGTCTCCGACAAAGCAGGGACGATCACGCCGGACGGGAAATATATCCCTCCGCCGACCATCTTGACCGATGGGAGCGCCTCGGCGCCGTTCGGCACCCCGGTCCCGGTCACGGTGACCGGCTTTGACAAAAACGCGCCGGCCGTCGGCTACCCCGCCACGGTCCGCCTCACCACCGGAGCGCGCTTGGCTTTTGATCCAAACCGATCGGTCATTCCCCCCTCCAGATCGGTTTCGACTGAATCGAGCGGCGGGCGGGGGATCGCGTTTTATAAAGGCCATGTCTATGTCGTCTGGTCGCAAATTTTGGATCTGCAGCAACCCCCTAAAGTCCTTTTTTCTGAAAGCGCCGACGGAATCAAATGGACCGACCCGATTGCCGTCGCCGCGGGAACGGTGGAACAAAAAGGAGCGGTCAGCGCGGTCGGGCCGGACGGCTCGCTCTATGTCGCCTTCGTCGAATGTCCCGCCAGCTGCAGCAGCAATCCGACCCCGATTGTTCGCTTGCTGGTCCGTCGACCGAATAACCCGATTTTTACTTCGATTCCGCTGACCTTGGTCGGCGGCGCCGCACAAGATCCGGCCGTCGTCGTCTCTTCTGAAGGAACGGTCTATCTCGCCTGGTCGGCCGATCAAGGATCGACGAGCTTTTTCGATATTTTATTTCAGCGGTTTGACCGAACCGGCGCCCCCCTCGACGACGCGCCGAAAGATCTGACGTCGGCCAACGGCGCCTTCAATGAAATGCAGCCGGTGCTCGCCCTCGGCCCGGACGACACCCTCTTCCTGACCTGGCAGGTCTCGGCCAATTCGACCGAAATCGCGGTCGCCGCGTCGGTGAACCGGGGGGACACCTTTTTGCCGGAGGTCCGGATCAACGACACCACCGATCCAACCGCCGCCGTGTCCCACCCCAGCATCGCCGTCGCCGCCGGACAGACCGCCTATGTCGTCTGGGAAAAAGACACTTGCGGCGGAGATGGATGCACCGCCGCTTTTTATAACGTGGTGAAGATCGCCGGGCCGGTTCTCGAATTTCAAGGGGAAAAGCCGGTCGGCTTTGCCGTCACCGGCTCGACACAACAAAATAACCCGAGCGTCTCCTCCGACGGGGCGGGGGGTCTCTATTTCGTTTTTGCAGAAACGCTCCGGGGGCAAAATACGAATGGGATTTTTCTGGTCAAAAGCACCGACGGCGCCGCCAACTTTGCCCCCCCTTCCCAAATCAACACCGCTCCGGCCGAGACCCCGGCACGACCGTTTCCCTCGGTCATCGTCGACAGCGCCGGCCGGCTCTTCGCCATCTGGAGCCATTTTCCGACCAGCACCCAGGGCAGCATCGACATTTTATTTTCCAAGGGAGAGTAACCGTGCACCGCGAGAGGACGTCGATTCATATGAAAAAAATAAGAGCCAACGGGATCTCGCTCGGGCGGGTCGTCCTCTCTTTCTTATCTTTCTTATCTTTCTTGTCTTTCTTATCTTGGGTGCTCCTCCTGGCGGCATGCAGCGGCGGGGGAGGGGGAAGCGAATCGTCGGGAACGGCGCGCGTCGGATTGACGATTAAAGTCCCCTCCGTTGAAAAAGCGTCGCTGTCGTATCAGAATAAATCATTCGCACCGGCTCCCGCGCCGATCGCTTCGATCGGCGTCGGCGTCGCCGATGCGCAGGGAGTGTCGCTGATCTCGCAGAAAGTCTCGGTCTCTCCCGGCGAAGAGGTGACGATCACCCTCGACGTTCCCGCCGGACAGGGCCGGACCTTTACCGTTCAGGCGTTCGATGGAGAGGGTACGGTTCTCTTTGAAGGACAGGCGAGCGCCGATCTGACCGCCGGCGTCTCCTCTTCGATCGCCATTCAGATGGCGCCGGTCGATCTCCCTGTGACCGTGACCCTCTCGATCAGCCCGACCGCGCAGTCGCTCCTCCCCGGAAAAACACAGCCGTTCACTGCGACCCTGACCGGACCGGGCGACCCGACGCTGATCTGGAGCGTGAACGACATTCCGAATGGGAATGCGGCCGTCGGAACGATCACCCAGACAAACCCGGCCACCTACACCGCGCCGAGCGCTCCCCCGGACGGCGGGTCTGTAACAATCAAGGTCGCCAGCGCCGCCAATCCGACCCTCTCCGCCACCGCCACCGTGACCCTCCTCCCCGCGCAGACGATTCTGATCAGCCCGGAATCGGCCCGCGTTTTCGCCGGAAAGAGCACCCCCTTTAACGCCACGGTGAGTGGTCTTTCAGATCACACCGTCAAGTGGAGCCTGGTTGGAACCGGCTCGCTCGGAGCGATCACCTCTACCGGACCGGCCTCCGCAACCTATACCGCCCCGGCCACCCCTCCGAGCCAAAACCCGGTCACGATTCGGGCAACCAGCGCCGCTGATCCGACCCTCTTCGCAACGGCGACGGTCACCGTTCTCACATCGCCGACGATCACCCTCACGCCGACCGCCCCGTCCGTCGTGACCGGCCAGACGCAGACCTTCACCGCAACCGTCGTCGGCCTCTCAGATGCGTCGGTCACCTGGTCGGTCTCCGGGGGAGCCGCTTCCGGAACGATCACCCAGACGAACCCGGCCACCTACACCGCCCCGGCGACGGTTCCCAATCCGAACCCGGTCACCGTCACAGCGACCAGTACGGCCGATCGAACCCTCTCCGCCACCGCCCGCGTGACGATCATCACCCCCCAGACGACCCTCTTTATCGACGGACAGAACGGGGCCGATCAAGCCGACTGCGGAACGCAGGATCATCCCTGCAAAACGATTACGGTAGCGTTGAGGAACGCCCAAGCCGGCCAGACCCTCTTGGTCGGCGCCGGAACTTACAATTTCACCACCACCGGCGCGGAGAGGGCGCCGCTGACGATGAAACGGGGGATCAACATTCAAGGGGCCGGGGCTGCGACGACGGTCCTCAGCTTCTCCGGGACGAACGACCCGGACGGCGCCGGCATTCTCGGCGCCGACAACGCGACCCTCTCGGGATTTACGATTCAGGACAATGACAACCTGCGATTTGACATCAGCATCACCAGCGTCGCTTCGACGATCAGCGACAACCTTTTTAGCGGAAATTGCGACGGCCCATGCGGATCCACCGCCGTTCGGGTGCGCGGGACCGGCGCGCCGACCCTCACTAACAATAAATTCGGCGAGAACTTGAATGGCGGATTCGCCGTCGCCCTTTTGGTGACCGACACCGCCGCTCCCGTCGTCTCAAACAATAATAATTTCATCGGAAACAACACGGCGATCCGAACCCTCTTAAACGCTGCGCCCAAAATCGAGGGGAATACAATCGTCGGAAACGGGGTCGGCCTCTCGGCGGAGAACACGTCAAAGCCAGATCTCGGCGGCGGGACAAAAAGCAGCGCCGGCGGGAATATCCTCAGCTGCAACACCAACGCCGACCTGATCACCTCCGGAAATCTGTCCGCGCAGCGCAACGCTTGGGATCACGTCCCGCCCAAAGCGGGAACCTCCGGGAACGGAATCGATCTTGTTTCACTAAACGACGCGACGGTCAATACCGCCAATGCCACTCTTGCGACGCCCCCCTGCGCCCTGAAGATCACCGCGCCGGCGAATGGAGCGATCGTCCGGGGAACCGTTTCGATCGGGGTGACCGCATCAGACCCGGTCGGCATCGGTCAGGTCGATTATGACCTCGATGGAACGTCGATCGGGAGTGGCCCGCCGGGCGGCTTCGGCCTCCAATTTAATACCACCTCCTCCCAATTTTCGGAGGGGGCCCACACCCTCAACGCCACGTCGGTCAACAATGCCCGGTCGACGAGCGATTTTGATTCGATCCGGATCACGATCGACAACACCCCGCCGTCGGTCCGGATCACCTCTCCGGCGGCGGGCACCCTGCTCGGATGCGGCCCGGTGACGGTGATCGCTTCGGCGGCGGATACGAATGGCATCGGTCAGGTCGAGTTCTTCGTCTCGAATGGGACGACCGATCAATCGATCGGGGTCGGGACCGCCGGCGCCGGCGGCACCTTTACCCGGAGCTGGACCCCCGGACCGAATGGAAGCTACACCCTCACCGCCGCGGCGACCGACCGGGCTGGAAATAGTAGCAACCGATCGCCCGGGGTTACCGTCCGGGTCTCGTGCGTCACGACCCTGCAGGTCTCCCCCTCAACGGCCGTTGTTGCCAAAGGCCAAGACCAAACACAATCATTTACCCTCACCGGCGCCACGAACAGTGATGTTTTCTGGAGCGTCAACGGACCCAATGGAAATAATTTAGATGGAACCATCACGGCAGGAGGAGTCTATACCCCACCCGCGAAAATTCCGACCAACGCAGCCGGAGTACCTATACCAGTCACTATCGCAGCGGTCAGCCGGACTAACAGCGGAGTCCGAGATACCGCCTCGGTGACGGTGATCACCGGACCGGTATTAAAGTTTAATCCAAATGTCCCGGTCAATCAGCCGGGTAAAAGCTCAACCGCCTCCTCCGGCCAGAGAAGCATCGCCTTCTTTAAAGGAACGGTCGAGGCGGTCTGGGCCGACGGGGGTGGCATCTTCTTTTCGGAGAGCAAAGATGGCAGAACCTGGTCCGAACCGATTCCGGTCGCCTCCGGGGATGTGGCGCAACCGGCACTCGCCGTCGGACCGGATGGGAGTGTTTATGTCGCCTATCAACTGACGTTTGTCACCGGTCCTGCGCCGATCCATACCGTCCAACTGGCGGTTCGTCGGCCGGCAGGAACATTCACATCGCTTTTTAGTTCGCCCAACTCCTCTTCGGCGCAAGATCCGACGATCGCCGTTTCTCCGGAAAGTGGGACCGTCTTCCTCGCCTGGGCCGACATCTTGGGACAAACCGGATTCGACCTCTGGTTCCAGCGGATCGACAAGGGGGGGAAACCGATCGACCTCTCCCCTCGAAACCTGACCGAAAAGTCGACCGACTCTCAACAGACCCAGCCGACGATGGCGGTCGGAAAATCGGAGACGGTTTTCCTCGCCTGGGTCGGACAAGCGAGACAGCAAAGCATCAAGGCGACCGCCTCTTTCGATAACGGGGGGAGCTTCGTCGATGAAATGCCGGTGACCGATGGGCTCGGACCGGTCGCGGCCCCGACGCTCGCCGCCGATTCCGATAACAACGTCGTCGTCGCTTGGGAAGCGCGTGCAAACGTCGACCAACCACCGTTCATCTTCTTCGACGCCGCGCTGAAGGCCGCTTTAGGGAACTTCCAATTCGGCAAGGACCAGCCGGTGGGGACCTTTTCACCTCCATCGCTTACGGTTCAGCAGAGTCGGCCCAGCATCGCATCTGATAATTTCGGTGGCATATATATCGCACTTAATGAGGTCTTTAACGCATCCGACTTCGGTGACATCCTTCTCGCGAAGAGCTCCGATGCCGGAAAGACATTTCAGTTCTCCAGAATTGATGATGACCCCAACCAGGTTCCAAACAAGTCGAACCCGTCACTCGCCGTCGACACCGCCGGCCGGGCTTTTGTCCTCTGGACGGATGGAAGATCGAATCAGGGAGAAGAGGTTTTCTTTGCAAACGGAGAGTAATTTACTCAGGATTGATTCCCTTGATCCACTTCATTTAACTGAACCCCGGGCCATGCATTTATGGCCCTCACCTGCGGATAGGAGATTCCGTTGAAAAAGCCGTTCCTTCTCATGCTATTCTTCTTCGTTCTATCGGTCGGAGCGCGTCCCTGTCTGTCGGCGGAGGAGCCGCCGCTCGGGTATCACGGCCATCTTTCGGCCGGGATCGTTCGGCTCAATCAGAATGACCTCGGCGGCGCGATGCAGCAGTTTCGGGAGGCGTTGGCGGAGAATCCGCAGGGGGTCGAGGCGTTCTATTACATCGGCGTGGCGCAGGCTCGGGCCGGACAGTGGGAGGAGGCCGAAAAAGCGTTTAAAGAGGCGCTCTCGCGCGATGCCACCTTTCTTCCCGCCCACCTTGACCTGGGGATTCTCTATTATCAGCTCGATCAAGACGAGGCGGCCCTAAAAGAGCTCGACGTCGTCCAACGGGCCGATCCCGACCGGGCGCGCGTTTACTATTATCAAGGATTGATTTTGCGTCGGGAGGGAAAGTCAAAAGAAGCGGCGGCAAAAATGGAGAAGGCCGCCGCGCTTGACCCCGAGCTGGCGCTTCAGGCAAATTACCATGCCGGCTCGGCCTATTACGAGGCGGGAGATCTGGATTCTGCGCGAAAATCGTTTCAGAATGTCGTGATGCTCCTCCCTGAGGGAGAGACGGCCCAGTCGGCCGGCGAATACCTGGAGCGGATCAACGAGCAGGCCCAGCGGAGAAAGCGATGGGATCTTCTTTTCTCCGCGGGCGTACAGTATGATACGAATGTCATCTTAGAACCGAACCGGACCATCCCCTCGGCGCAGGCGATCACCGACAAAAGCGATCTGGTCGGACTCCTCTTCCTCCGGGGACGCTACCGGTGGTTGAACACTCCCAATTGGACCGGTCAGGCCGAGTATAGCTTTTATCAGAATCTGCACCGGGACAGCGCGCTAAGGGATTTCGACATTCAGAGCCACAATGTCGTCTTCAATGGCGGAAGGCGATTCAGCCGTGCGGAGTTGCTTTTACAATACGAGCTGCAGTTCGCGACACTCGGAGGGGACCGCTATCTGCTGCGGCAGGGGGTCGGCCCGCGTCTGATTATCGAAGAGACCCCGCGGAACCTCACCGAATTGATCTATCAATACGGCGCCAGGGACTTTTCCAATATTCAGCCGCTCTTTCCGACCAACTCCGACCGCGACGTCCATACGAACCGGGCGGGATTCACCCACTACTTCCTCTTCGGGGTGAGGGGAAACGTGCATGCCGGCTACTCCTTCGAACGGGAGAAGGGGGGCGAGACACCGGCGAAAGATGATTGGACCTTCAACGGCAACCGGTTGGTCGCCGGCATCCTTCTGCCGCCGTGGCATCGCCTGACGCTGTCGGTCGATGTCGAATATATTTTGCGCCGCTTCGCCCATCCGAACGAGCAGCCTCCGGGGGTGAGGCGGAAGGACAACGACGGGCTCGCCATCGCCACCCTTTCTCGGGAGCTGACGCGGCATATCGATCTGGCGCTTCAATATTATTACGAGCGGAACAATTCGAACATCCCGCTGTATCAATACCATCGAGGCATTTACGGCGGGATCGTGACGGCTCGGTTTTAACGGGAAGAAACAGCCGCGCCAAACCGTGCGCACCCATGGATGGGGAAATTCGGCGACCTTTCGATCTATGATACAAGCGATAGAGCGGAGGGTCTCGTGGAATGTCTTGTTCAGGGTGCTCAGTCGGCCAGATGATAGCGTTTCAGTTTTTCATACAGCGTCGAGAGGGCGATTCCCAAGCTCTGGGCCACCGCTTTCTTATCCCCTTGATGGGACTTCAGCGCGCGTTGGATCACCTGCTTTTCAATCTCCTCCAGAGATCCGGTGGGGAGCGCCCCTTTCTGTTCTTCCCACGACATCGGCGGGCCCTCCCGATCGGGCGGCCGGAGGAAGAGCAGGTCTTCCGGCCGGAGGGTGCTCCCCTCCATCATCACCACGGCCCGCTCGATGACATTTCTCAATTCCCGAACGTTGCCGGGCCAGCCATGCGCCGTCAGCTTCTCCATCGCCTCGGGCAAAACCTGAATCGACTTCCCCTTGAGGAAATGATCGACCAAAAGGGGAATGTCCTCCTTGCGCTCTCGAAGCGGCGGGAGAAAAATCGGCAAGACATAGAGTCGAAAATAGAGATCTTGGCGGAAGCGTCCCGCCAGCACCTCTTGATCGAGCCATCGGTTGGTCGCGGCGATAATCCGGAAGTCGGAGCGGAGCATCTCATTGCCGCCGACCCGCTTGAAGGTCCGCTCCTCCAATACCCGGAGCAGCTTCGGCTGCATCTCGATCGGGAGCTCTCCGATCTCATCGAGGAAGACCGTGCCGCCGCGGGCCAGCTCGAACGCCCCCTTCCGTTGGGAGACGGCGGTCGTAAAGGCCCCCTTCTCGTGTCCGAAGAGCTCCGATTCGATCAGCTCCTTCGGGATGGCGCTGCAGTCGAGGGTGATGAACGGCCCCTCCGCCCGGGGGCTCAATCGATGCACCTCCTGCGCCACCAGCTCTTTGCCGCATCCGGTCTCGGCTTGGACCAACACCGCGACCTCTCCGCGCGCTCCCCGCTCGATCATCCGGAAGACCTCCTGCATCTTCACGCTCTGGCCGATGAGGCGGCCCAAGGCGGGAGGAGCCAGCGGCTCGGTCGGCTCTTCGAGCTGGAGTTTGAGCTTGGTCTGGCCGATCTGAATTTCCGCGCCGATCTCCGCCGTCGAGCTCTGGATCCGCTGACCGTTGATCCGCGTTCCGTTGGTGCTTCCGAGGTCGCGGACCAAGATCGCCGCGGGGCTTACTTCCATCTCCAGATGGACACTCGAGACCGCCGGGTCCGAGAGCACCAGGTCATTTCTCCCTCCCCGCCCGATCCGGGTGACCCCCTCTTTCAAAGGAAGCACCTTCCCCTGGTCGGGTCCGGCCGCAACCGCGATGCGGGAGCGGATGATCGCCTTTTGCTTCGGCACCCCGCCCCCCGGAAGGTCGAGGGTCGGCTCCCGGGTGATCGTCTCCGTAAACGGCTCTTCGGTCTCCTTCAGCTCGAAGACGAGGCGATAGGCGCCGATCTGGAGGACGTCACCCTGCCGCAAAGGGGCCTCCGAAACGGTCTGATGGTTCAGATCGATCCCCCGGCCGCTCCTGTCCTCCAGGATGAACCGCTTTCCATCGCGGCGCAGGAGGGCATGGTTGCGCGAGATCTCCGGCTGCGGAAGGACGATATGGTTCTCCTGACCGCGGCCGATCCGAACCTCCTTCTCCAGGAGGGTGAAGTTCCAGCGAAATTGATCTTTCAGATAGATTCGAAGACTCGGCATAACAGACTCCCCGACGGCGCGGGGTCTCCGATAAAACGGGGTCGGATGCGACGAAGACGCTTTTTCAAAAATGTCTCTCCGGCGGGTAGTTTAATGGGAAATGAGAAAAGATGCAATGTGCAAATGCCTCGGCGTTCTTCCTCGGTTGAAGTTCCTCTTCCTCCCGTGTTTCTTGCAGTGCTTCTTGACGCCAACTTATCAGAACATCCCTTCCGGAAATCGGAATCGCACTTTCCGAGATTCGGAAAAGGGGCGGCGCGCCATCTCCTCTTTGGTAAGGAAAATTACGTCTGATCGTATAAAGAGGGATCGCTCATCCCAAATAGACATCGGCACACCCTTTGCTTTGTTATAAAGAATCAGACGGTGGGGATGGCGCACCGGCAACGCGAGAATAAACAAGCATAAAAACATTTAAAGCCAGAGCGGCATAGATGTCCGAGCAAGGCGCGATGGTGTTTCAGTAGAGGAGGATGGTAGGGATGGCGCGCGAGGCGTATCAGGGATGGAGAATACCGGTCGGGCCGTGGGACCGCGCAAATAAAACCAAAGGGAGCTGTGCGCTCGCACCCTTGAGCGGACCGCAGGAGACGGCGCTGAAAGCGCTTCATGCGCTGGCGGCCGATCCCCAAGATCCCTTTCCCTCGGCGGCGCGGAACGCCCTTCGGGTCGTTCTGGAAGCGATCCCCTTCGACGCCGCCTGGGTGGTTCGATGCGCGCCCGACACGCACGTAACGGTCGACGGCTATCTTCATCAGCTTCCCGAGGGGCTTCTCGCCCCGCTTCTGACCCCGTCCGCGCCGCTGCTTCAGCCTTTTCATGAGCAGGGATCGATCGCTCTGCGCGGATCCGATCTAAACGAAACGGAGTATTGGCTCAACGGTTCGTTTTATCTGGAGAAGATCGTGCCGCTCGGCCTGATTTATCCTTTGGCAAGCCTTTGCATCGACGAGGCGGGGGGAGAGGTCGGTATGTTGACCCTCTGGAGATCGAAAGGACGGTCCGATTTCTCGCCGCGCGAGTCCCACTTTCTGGAAAGGGCTTCCACCCTGCTCGGCGCACTCTTCCGATATGCCCGGTCCTCGTCACCCGAGCCGGAGATCCCGGCCTGGATGGCCGGAATCGGCCGACACGACGCGCCCGGCGTTCTCGTGCTCGGAGAAGAAGGGGAGTTTCTCTTTATGAATGAATCGGCGGCCGCACTCTTGAACGGCCTCCGGGGTGGAACAGGGAATGTCCCCCGGTTGGAAGAGGGACGGGTGCTGAGGCAGCTTCAGCAGTTGAAGCGGCGGGTCTTTCGTGCCGTCTCGGAGAAGCCGGCGCAGATCGGCACCCTGCCGATCTGCGATCTCCTCTCGCTTCGGGGAAAACGCTTCTCCCTGCGGGGAATCGCCTTGGAAGGAGGGGGCCGGAAGCAGATGACGGTGATGATTCTCATCGAGCCGGTCGAAGAGAAAAGCGGGTCGACCGGATCGGGCCGGCCCGATTTCGGGCTGACCGAGCGCGAGGAGTCGATCTCGAGATTAATCGGTCAGGGGCTGACCAACAAAGAGATCGCGTCGGAACTCGGCATCGGGGTCTATACAGTAAAAGACCACATCAAAAATATCCTAAAAAAAGTCCAGTCCAGCACACGGGCCGGCCTTGTCGCAAAGCTCATGGGGGGACCGGGTCGGACGGCCTAAAGGGGGACCGGTTCCTTTTATTCGACCTGAACGGCGGGTTAAAAGCGCCCGTTTCTACCGAAGCGGCTGGGTAAGCTGAATCAGCTCCGATCCCCGCAAACCGACATAGGAGAGAAAAGAGGCCCCTTTTCCGGCGGCCGGATAAAACTGAACCGGCCCGACCGCTTCGAACAGCGGACCGGGCTGATCGTCGATGATGACCCGCCGCTGCTTCTCTTCGGTCGCATAGTAGACCAGATGCCGTCCGTCGGGACTGAAGCCGGCGATGAAGACATCTTCAAAGGGAGCGCCCGGAACCCCATCGGCGACAATAAAACGCTTTTTGTCTTTTTGCGCCGCATAAGCGAAGCGGCCGCCGTCGGGGCTGAAGGTCAGATGGCCGACCAGCTCATAGTCAGGCCCCACCGCGGCATCAAGGATGACGTAATATTTTCCTTCCCTCACCGCGGCATAGGCGACATGCCTTCCGTCGGGACTGAAGAGCGGGGTGCCCGAGAGGATCTTTTCATATTCGGGACCCGCTTTTCCATCAACGACGACCGAGAGGTGCTGGTTTGTCTTATTCTCAACGACATAAGCCACGCGCCGACCGTCCGGGCTGAGGGTCACCGGCCCTCGGCCGATCGAATCGAACGGAGGACCGGCGACGCCGTCCACCACCACCTGAACCTGCTCGCCCGCCCGATTGACCCAGACGGCATGCCGTCCGTCGGGGCTGAAGAAAAGCGAGCGCGGGAGCGACAACGCGGGATCGAGCGTTGCCAACTTCTTCTCGCTCCCCTCCATTAAGAGGTCGGGAGGATCGGACGTCTCTTTTTGCTCTAGATGCGCGCAGCCGGCGAGGAGACAACCGATTGCTCCAAAAAACAGGGCGATCGAACGTAATTTTCGCTTCTCGATGAGCATCTCCCCTCCTCTATCTTAAAAACCGGAGTATCTTAACACAGCCGTTCCGTCACGACAATCGTGAAGTCTCACCCCTTTCCCTCGATACTTTTCGATTCCACTTTGGATACACTGTATCCTTCCATCTCTCCGTTTTATCCTGTAAATGCGGGCAAATCAGACGTTCGATTGAAGGAAAGGGCGATTCAAATCGGCCTTTCCCCCTGCGCCGCCCTGGGGCGAAGGCAATACCCCTCCGGCATTTTCATTGCAATGAAGAATGACCATCAAAATCAACGTGCCCATTTCCACTCAGATGCGCTGAAGAGGGGATGATGCCGAAAGAAGGTCCGGAGGAGAAGATGGTCGAGGCATTTATTTTATTGCGGCATTCCAGCGAGAGGCTGAGAAAAGAGATGCTCAAGCGGATTGAAGCGTTTGGCGGCGCTCCCCTTTATACCTACCCGTCCGGAACGATCATCGCGAAAATTCCGGCCGGGATGGTCGAGCGGCTGAAAGGCTCCGAAGGGATCCGCTCCGTCGATCTCGATATCATCGACGAACCGCGGCGACGAAGCGCTTCCGCCGATGCCGCATTCGCCATGGCCGCCTGGAATGGGCACCTCAAGCGGCGTCAAGGAGAGCTCTCGGGCCGATAGGTTCCATTCTTTTGATCCAAGAGAACGATCGAGTTGGTGAAAAGGGTCGAATTGGGGATGAGGATCGTCTTCGTCTCGTCCTGCAGGGTGGTATAACGGAGATCGGTCTCGACGACCACACCCTCGAAGCCTGCAACGGAGATCCGGTCGTGCCGTTTGAACGGCCGGTAGATTAGAATTAATAGACCTGCTAAAAGATTTGCGAGGGCATCTTTCAAAGCGAAGCCGAGGGCGAATCCGGTCAGCCCCAAGCCGGCAACCAATGCGGAGACATTGATCCCCGCCGTCCCCAGCGCCGTAATCGCTCCGAGCACAACCAATGAGAGAGAGGTGGTCCGTCCGATCAACGTCAAAAGTTCGGCGCTGAGATGCGAGCGCCGGCCGATCTGGCGCGCCATCTTCTCAACCAGAAGACTCACCACCCAAAAAAAGATAAAGACCAGGAGCGCCACCCCCGCCTTCGGCGCAAACTGGGCAATCTGGTGCGCCAGCTCCCCCAACATTTCACTCAACATCCCAATCCTCCGGACTTCCTCTCCCCTGGACCCATCTCGGACGGCTCAGGGGACCATCCACAATTTGTAGATCAATCCGGCCATGGCGCTTCCCGGAATCACATACAGGATATCCCAATCCCCCTTCCAGAGTCCAACAAAGGCGACCCCGGCAAGGATCGAGGCAAAGAGGTCGACCCCTCCCGTCGACGAAAAGAGGGTGTGTCTGCCGAAGAGGAGCGCCAAATTTAAAATAACGCCGACGACCGCCGCGGTGATCGCAGAGAGGGCGGCGGAGAGGGAGACGTTCCCCCGCGTCTGCTCAATAAAAGGGGCCCCGAGAAAAATCCAGATGAACGAAGGAAGAAAGGTAAAGTAGGTCGCAATCAATCCGCCCAACAGACCCGCTTTGACTGGAGAGAGGCCGGTGGCGTTTGACCAGGCGCCGACATAACCGACAAAGGCGACCACCATGATCAGCGGGCCGGGGGTCGTCTCCGCCAGCCCTAACCCATCCATCATCTCTCCCGGCCGAAGCCAATGATAGTTCTCGACCGCCGCCTGGGCGATGTATGGCAAGACGGCGTAAGCGCCGCCGAATGTCACCATCGCCGCCTTCGAGAAAAAGAGGCCTTGCTGAAAAAAAAGGTCGGCGGCTCCCCGCCAAAAGGCAAGCAGCGCCAGCGGTACGATCCAGAGGAGGAGACCGATCAGGACAACCTGAAGGACACCCAAGAGCGAAGGACGGATCTGATCGCTTTCAAAAGGGGTTGGCGCGCCGACGGTCTTGGCGATCTCTTTTCCTCGGATCACAGTAAAGGCTGCCGGCCAGGACCGTCCCCCGATCAGGCCGATCAGCCCCGCCGCCAGGACGATGGCGGGGAAGGGGACGTTCAGGAGAGCAAGCCCGATAAACGCGAACGCTGCCAACAGGATCATGACCCAGTTCTTTAACACCTTTCGGCTGATCCGGAGGACGGCGGCGGCGACGATCGCCAACACGGCCGCCTTGAGACCATAGAAGAGGGCGGCCACCGCCGGGAGGGCGCCGAAGGAGACATAAACCCAGCTGAGTCCAAGGAGGATGAAGATCGAGGGGAGAACAAAAAAGGTTCCGGCGATGATTCCGCCCCAGGTTCGATGGAAAAGCCAGCCGAGATAGATCGCCAGCTGCTGGGCCTCCGGTCCCGGCAGGAGCATGCAGTAATTCAACGCATGAAGAAAACGATCCTCGGCGATCCATCCCCGTCGCTCAACGAGCTCCCGATGCATGATCGCAATCTGCCCCGTCGGCCCGCCGAAGTTGATGAACCCCAATTGAATCCAAAACCGAACCGCCTCCCCCCAGGTCGGATGACGGACCTCTCCCGCCGGTGTCACGATAAACCCCTCTCGTCCATCGTCATCCTATCTTCTCCGCGGTTCCTGCTCACGGCACGAAAATACCAATTGTGAAAGAGAAATGTCAATGAAGGTCGGAACCGGTCGGGGACGGCAGCACACCTCTGTCTAAAAAGAAGAGCGATTGATCACGGAAGAAAGATCGATTAGTATTGGAAGGGGGAAGAGAAGGAGTCGGATGACCGAGGCACAAGAAGCATACCTGTTCGGCTTTCTGCACGCCGCGCGCCTCCCCGGAGAGCAGACGATCCGCCACCGGGATAAAGAGGTCCTGGAGGAAGCGGCCCGGCTGCTCGCGCTTGCATGCGAATCCCGGAAGATCCCGCATCGGCAGCTCCACCACCCGGAGCGTCCGCTCCATGGCACAAAAACCGAAACGCGCTTGACCCTTCCCGATCCGCTCGCCTCGGAAATCGAAATCACCCTCCCCGCCCTCTTTAAAAAATACCGCCTCCGGCAGTCCGATCTGGAGCGGGGGATCCTCGAAGGATGCGGAACCCTCTGCTACAAAAAATCGACCCGCGGAATCGGGATCAGCTTCACCGCTGCCGACCGGGAATGGCTAGCTGCCCTCCGCGACGAGATCCAAAGGCATCATGCCAGCGAACCGATTGAGACCACTGTAGAAGGACGCCACTGGTTCAGCATTCAAGACACCGAGAGCCGATCGTATGCCGACTGGCTCTACGGCGATCCGGCCGCCCCCCACTCCCCGGCCCGAAGGCGTAAATTGGAGCGGGTGTTGGGACAGCTTCAGAAATCCGACCGGTAAAATCGCCGATGCCTTTTATATTTTTAAAGAGAGGTGCACCGGCATTGGATGACGCCGGTGCACCCAATGTGGCAGGGACTACGAGAGGACTCTCACCAGGGTAGCCGCGATTGTCGGGTTAGGGAGGGTCTGCGTATCGAGCGGTCCCTCTACCCGGACCTGATGATTGAGAAGCTGGTTGACCGCAAGGGTATTCCCATTTTGGTCTTTGATCTCGGTCTGGTTTCCAGTCGTTACGGTATATGACTTCCCCGATGCATCTTTGAGAATGAATCCGGTTGCTGCAGTCCCGTTCACCGTGATCGACTGAACGATCCCTTCGAGACGGGTCGGCCGGACCGTCGGCGCCGCCGCCGGGAGGGTGATCTCCGTGGCAATGACCTGATTTGCTTCGACCGTTCCTTCAACCCCGATTTGCTTTTGAAGCGCCTTCTTCAATGCATCACAGCGCTCTTCGGCGGCGATCTCCTTGTCATCGTCCGTAAAGACCTTCGTCGTTACACCCAAGCTGACGTCGATTTCCCCTCCGCTAAAAGTAACGCGGACCGTCTGACTGTCGCAGCCGACCTTCAGAAGGGTCCCGGCGAATTCAATTCGATGGGTGACCTCCGCCTCCTCCTCGAACCGGACCAAAGAGGCATGAAGGACCCCCTGGTCATCGGCCGTACCGAGAATTTCGACCGTCTCTCCTTCCTGGAGCTGTTTACACGAGGCAACCTGTGCCGCCTCTTTTTCCGCCTCATTATGATCATCATCCTCCAGGTGGAAGGCGCCCCCCTTTAGAATAAAGAGTGCCTCTTCCAAGTGGACGGTAATCGGATCGCCCTGACCCCGGGCCAGTGTCAATGTATGCGCGTCACAGTCGATCGAAGAGATTTTCCCTTCGACCTTCACAACTTCGGTTACCTCCTCCTCGCCTTTGAGTCGGACGCGGACCACCGGCCGAAGGATAAACTTTCCACTTCCGGTCTCGATCAGATGAATCGATTTTCCTGGGACAAAGTCGAAGAGAATCTCGGTATCGTCGCCGGCGTGGATGACCAGATCGTGCTTGAACTGAATGGTGACCCGATGGGAAGGGACAATGACATCGTGCCGCGTCCCGTCGCTGTCGATAAACCAGGCCTCTTCAATTTGAAGGCGCGCTTTGTCGTACCTGCCGGGAGGCAGATCGGCCAGGGCCACCAGATCGGTCTTGCCATGGAGAGACAAGAGATCGACCGATTTGTTTTTGGGTCCGTCGAAGAGGGTCATCCAGTCCCCCTCCTCCGGTTTTAAGGACAATTTGCTGAAGGTGACCCAGATCTCCTTGGCGGAGGTGATGACTTGGCCTTGATGATCGGTAATCTTCTCTTCGTAACGATCGGTCAGGAGAATGGCGGCGCGGCCAGTGCCGGGATCGGCCGCGCTCCCTGAGGTGCCTCCCCCGCCGTTGCAGGAAACAGTCAATAAACTGAGAACAAGTAGACACAAGAGCAAACGGAAACGTAGAGGCATATCGAACATTTATTTCTGATACTCCTTTCTCGGATGCTTGGATACAGTGCTCCTCCCAGACCATCCGGGGGGACATCCCTATCTTAACTTATCCCTTATCGGTTCTTCAATAAGAACAAGCAGGCGTTTTTATGGCCAATCCGGAGGAGCCAAATGGTTATTCGTAACGAAGCGCTTCGATCGGATCGAGGGAGGCGGCGCGGCGAGCGGGGTAGAGTCCGAAGAAGACGCCGATGGCGATCGAGACCGCGGAGGCGAGAAGAATCGACTGGGGAGAGACGATCGTCGGCCACTGGACGAGGCTGGAGATGAGCTTCGAGCTGCCGATCCCCAGCCCGATCCCGAGGAGGCCGCCGATGAAGGAGAGAACGATCGCCTCCATCAAGAATTGAAGGAGGATGTCGCGGCCGCGCGCGCCGACCGCCATCCGGATGCCGATCTCGCGCGTCCGTTCCGTAACGGAGACGAGCATGATGTTCATGATTCCGATCCCGCCAACGATCAATGAGACCGAAGCGATGCTCCCCAACAGCAGCGCCATAATTTTTGAAGCCGACTCCGCGGCGCTGGCGATATCGGCCATGTTTCGAACGGAGAAGTCTTCTTCTTGTCCGGCCTGAAGACGGTGGCGCTGCCGAAGGAGTTGACGAATCTGCTCTTGCGCCACCGCCGTTTCCTCCGGAGCGTTCGCCGAGACCAGAATAATCCCGATATAGTTCACCCCCATGATCCGCTTCTGCAACGTGGTGATCGGGATGATGATCGTATCGTCCTGATCCTGTCCCTGGGCCGACTGCCCCTTTGGCGCGAGGACCCCGGCCACCTTAAATGGGACATTTCGGATTCGGATGATCTGTCCAATCGGATCTTGCGCGCCGAAGAGGCTGGTGGCGACCGTCTTTCCGATCACCGCGACTTTGTTCGCTCCGGTAACGTCGGATGGTGTAAACGGGCTGCCCGACTCGAAGTGCCAATCCCGGATGAGAAAAAAATTCGGGGTGCTTCCGCTGACCTGGGTCGACCAGTTCTGGTTGGCGCTGATCACCTGCGCGGTCGTTCGAAGCGAGGGGGCCGAGGCGCGGACGGCGGAGAGCTCCTTCTCAATCGCCGCCGAGTCTTCTTCCGTTAAGGTTGTCATCGCGCCCGCACCGGAACGGACGCCGGCCTGCGTCGTACTGCCTGGAAAAACCAACAGCATGTTCGACCCGATCGTCGCAATTTGAGCTTCCACCTGCTCTTTCGCCCCCTGTCCGACAGAAACCATCGTGATCACGGCGCCCACCCCGATGATCATCCCAAGCATCGTCAGAATTGACCGCATCGCATTTCGGGAGAGGGCGCGCCCGGCAATTTTTAGCGCAGTGATCGGACTCATTCATCTTCTCTATGATAAGCGATAAGCCGCCTGGAGGCTCAAACCGAGCCGGCCTCCGCCACAATCAACTTCAAGGCCTCTTTCGCGATCGCCCGCCCTTCCACCGGCAGATCGCTCTGGATCTCTCCATCCCGGAAGCGGATGATCCGGGAGGCGTACTGCGCGATGTCGGGCTCATGCGTCACCAGAATGAGGGTCATCCCCCCCTCATTCAGTTCTTGAAAGAGCGCCATGATCTCGACCGACGTGCGGGTGTCGAGGTTTCCGGTCGGCTCATCGGCCAAAATGAGCGGAGAGTGCATCACCAACGCCCGGGCGATCGCCACCCGCTGCTGCTGCCCTCCCGAGAGCTGGTTCGGATAATGATAGAGCCGGTCTCCCAATCCAACCCGCTCCAGCGCCGCTTGCGCGCGCGCGTGGGGAGCGGCCGAATCGCCGGTATAAATCATCGGGAGCTCGACATTCTCAAGGGCAGTCGTTCGGGAGAGGAGATTGAATCCCTGGAAGACAAAACCGATTTTTTGATTTCGGATCCGGGCGAGATCATTCGGCTTCAGCCCGCCGATATCGACCCCATCCAAAAGATAGCGCCCGCGGGTCGGGCGATCGAGACAACCTAAGAGGTGCATCAACGTCGATTTCCCCGAACCGGACGGTCCCATCAACGCAACAAATTCCCCTCGGGCCACCGAAAAGGAAACCCCCCTCAGCGCAGGAAGCTCCACCTCTCCGGCTTTATAAACCTTCCAGAGTGTCTCGACCTGAATCAGCCGGTTCATCTTGCCTCTTTCTTATCGCTTGGGCATCTTTTGGTCATCTTGCGCCTTCAGCTCGAAAGGCGCTGCCCTCATCAAAAATCGAGTGTGACCCTAGAATCCTCTCATCGAGGGGGGCCGCCCCCCTCCGGAGGAGCCGCCGCCCTTCCGGATCTTCTCGGTTACCAACAAATCGCCCGGCTTGAGATCGCCGGAGAGGAGTTCGGTCGAGGCGCCGTCGCTGAGCCCCAGGCTGATCGGCACCGCCACCTCTTTCCCTTCTTTCAGCACCCAGACCTCGGTCGGTTTCGATTTGTCTCCCTTCACCGGAACAGAGGGACCCGACGCCTTCTCCGGCCGGTAACGCAGGGCGGCATTCGGCAACTTCAAGACATCCTCCTTGTATCCGACGCGGACCACGACGTTCGCGGTCATCCCCGGCTTTAACTTTAGATCGGGATTCTTCACCCGAATAATCGCATCGTAAGTAACGACATTTTGGACGATGAGCGGCTGATTATAAATATCATGCACCGTCCCGCGAAAGGGGGTGTCAGGATAGGCATCGACGGTGAACTCCGCCTCTTGGCCGATCTGCACCCGGCCGATGTCGGCCTCATCGACGCTGGTATCGACCTGCATCTCGGTGAGATCCTGGGCGATGGTGAAGAGGGTCGGCGCCTGGAGCGACGCGGCGACCGTCTGGCCGACGTCGACGTTGCGGGAGATGACGATCCCATCGACCGGGGATGCGATGGTGGTATAGCGAAGATTCGCATCGGCGAGTTGCAGCGACGCGCGGTCCTGTTGAACCTGTGTTTCGGCCGCCTTCAGGCTCGCCGCCGCCGAATCGGCGGCGGTCTGGGCCGTATCCTTGTCACTCTGGGAGATCAGGTTGCGGGAGAGGAGGGTCTCCATCCGCAGCAGGCTTCGCTTCGCATCGGCCAGAACCACCCCGGCTTTCTCCACGTTCGCTTCGTCGTTGGCGAGCTTCGCCTTCGCCTGCTCGACCTGCGCGTTGAAGAGGGCCGGGTCGATCTGGGCGATGACCTGGCCTTTTTTGACGCGGGAGTTAAAGTCGGCGGAGAGCGTTTGAATCCTTCCGGAGACTTGGCTTCCGACCTGAACCGTCACCACCGCATTCACCTTCCCGGTGGCCGAGACGGTGGCGGTAATCCCGCCGCGCTCGACTTTCACCGTCCGATACTCCGGCTCTTTTTTTCCATCCCGGAAGAAGGCAAACCCGCCGCCCACAACGAGGAGAAGACCGAGCAGCAGAAACCCTTTTTTCCAACCTTGCAAAGGTGTCATCTCTCTGTTCTTACTCCGCATTCCTCATTCCCGCGTTCCGCAATTCACCTCACGGCCTTCCCATCGCCTTTTCAAGGTGAGCCACCGCCACCTTGTAATCATAAAGCGACTGGATCTGGGTGGTTTTCGCATTGGTGAGCAACACCTGGGCATCGGTCCGTTCGACCGAGGTGCCGACGCCGGCTTGAAAGCGTCCATTAGCCAGCTCCAGATTTTCCTCCGCCTGACGCACCACAATATTGGACGTGAGAACCCGCTCTTCCGCCTCCAGAAGGTTGAGATAGGTCTGTCGAACTTCTAAAAAGATATTCTGACGAAGCAGCTCTTCGTTTCCAAAAACGGTCCCCAGGTTGGCGCGGGCCTCCGCCACCTGCGACTTTTGTAGGAACCCGGAGAAGATCGGAAAGGTCAGGTTCAAACCGACATCCCAATTCCAAATCAGCGGGAAATCTTGTCCCCGGTAGGTATAATCGGCCGTGCCGGAGAGCACCGGGAAGAAAGCCCGTTGGGTGGCGCGGACCGACGCTTCCGCCGCCCGCTTCGTCGCCAGAATAGACCGAAGCTCCGGGCGCTGGCTCATTGCTTCTTCGAGCGCTTCCTTTTCCGTGACCTCGAACTTTTTAAAATTCAATATATCCTCCAGCTCCCCGATCGACTGGTTTGGAAGTCCGATCGCGTTCGCAAGGGTCACCCGGGCCACCTCGGCATTGTTCTTTGCCCGAATCAGGTTCAAGCGCGCATTGGTCAGATCGACCTCCGCCTTCGTCACGTCGAACTTCGGCCGGGTTCCGATCGAAAAAAAACCTTGCGCCTGCTCCAGGTGTTGCTCGAACTGCTGAACCGTCTCTTCATTCACACGAACCAGATATCGGGTCCCAAGGAGGGCGAAGTAGGCGACTTTGACGTTGACGACGACATCTTCGCGGGTCGCCTCCTCCGTCCAACGGCTCGCCTGAACCTCTTCCCTCGCCGACTCCACCGTCGCACCGGTCTTGCCGAAATCGAAGATCCGCTGCTGAAGCGACAATACGGAGGAGTAATTATCAAAGGAGCTATTCGAGGTTCCCAATCCGGCGAGCCGGTTGAGGCTGCTGCCGGTCTGAGAGCTCGGTGCAAAGTTGGCGGTGCTGCGTCGATAATCGGCGGTCAGGTCCACCTTCGGATAAAAATCAGAGCGGGCTTCCCCCAAGCGTGCCTCTTGGACCTGGGTGGTCGCTCGGGCCGTTCGGAGAGTGGGATGAAAGCGGAGCGCCAGGTCGATCGCTTGGTCGAGTGTCAATCGATTCGAAGGAGGCGCTTCGGCAAAAAGAACCGTTGCTGAAAGAAAGAGAAAAAGAAGGACGCCGAACCATCTTCCATGGAGACGCCACCGATTACGGCACACGCACCGCCTCATTGTTTAAATCAGTTCATTATAAAAGTGTGAGTGAGGTCTGTCAATTGACGGAAGGCGGCCGGACAAAAGGGCTGAGAAACGGCCGCCGAATTGATTCTTTTTGGGTGGAAGAAAGGCTGGTGGTCCCAACGGGGTTCGAACCCGTGTTTCCGGCGTGAGAGGCCAGCGTCCTGGGCCGCTAGACGATGGGACCAAAAATGGAGTTAATAGGTGAGGTTGGTTAAGCACGGCCCCAGTGATCAGGGCGCTTTAACCTCGATCTCATATACCAGGCGGTCCTCCGCAGAGAACTTCCAACCGTACCGACACTCAAATTCAATGATATGATTCCCGGGCTGGGTCGCGACGAACTCGAAAGAATGCATTCCGATGTCGTTTGTCCGGACATGACGGGTTCGCTCATATTCATCGCTGAGAGCCTTCAGCGCGGCGGTATCATATGTCGGCACATACCGGCTTCCCCGCGTCCGGTCTTCCCAGAATCGGACCTTAAACGGCTCCCCGACTTTGACCTGAATTTTTTTTAGCTCGTGCTGGATCTGCTGGGCCATGAGTTACCTAATAAAACGGTTCATTGATCGGTACTCTAGCGAAATCCCTCTCTTTTGTCAACGATTAATATCTTTAAGAGCAGATAGAGAGAAGGACGGGTAATTTTTGCGCGCCCTTCTGTGGAGTTGGAAGATCACTGCGCAGAAAGTCGGCGGTCTTACATTTATCTCTAACTCCGCCTTATTAAATGCAATAAAATCAAACGCCTTATTATGGCCTTCTTCTTGCTCTTATACTTCGGTATTCATGAGTTCACAACGAAAGGAAGGTGGAGAGAATGAAAAAGCAGATCTTATTTTCGTTTGCGGCAATTCTACTCAGCGCAGCCCCCTTGCTGGCCCAGATGACTCCCGAGCAGGGCGGCTCAGGCGCTTTTGGCACACCCGGAGGACCCAATTCAGACCTTCCCGGAAGCGAACCTCGAAATCCCAATCTCGGTGGGCCTGTTCCATGCCCTCCCGGCACCGCTGCTCCTGATTTAAACCAAGGAGATCGTGGAGGGTTGCAGAGCCCAGGCTCGGGGGGTGGGACACCGGGAGGATCGAACACCCTTCCCCCTCCGGGAGCGGTCCCTCCCAACCCACAAGGGAGCATTCCGCCGAATCCACAGGGAATTCCGTCAAATCCGCCGGGAAGTGTTCCGAGCATGCCGGGCGGCACGCTGGGAGATCAAGGAGGAGCGACACAACCGGGCGACCAATTGGGAATGACCAACTGCGCTCCCTCAGGCACCGATCGGGGTGGGTTAAGCAATCGATCGGGACAAGATCTACCCGGGTCGAATCGATCGACCCCGCCCCCGCTTCTTCCGCCGTCAGGCGGTTAGACAGCGGTCAGATATCAGCTCCCTCTTGGGAACCGAGAGGCGCCGATCCTTTTTATTTCATCGAGGATGATTGGAGACCGCTTCCGCGGACCCTTGAGGGGGCAGCACCGGCTGGTCGGAGTGAGGTCGGAGCCATCCGTCGACGGTAAACAGCTCGCCGCCGATCCGACGGTTTTCCGCCCGATTGGTCAATGGATTATAAGCAAGGCGGCCGGTGCCGGTCGGAGAGAAGTTTTGCTCGACGAATTCAATATGGTCGTCGGCCACCACGGTGATAATGGCGACGTGGCCATAGGGCCCCCCCTGGAAGGTGAGAATATCATTTGGTTTGGGGGGAATAGGGCCGCCGTTTTCGAAGGCGTCTAGTCCCTTCTGCGCGGCGGTTTTAAAATAGGTATTGGCATTCCCGTTCCACCGCTTTTCCATCATTCCTTCCCGTGTCTCGATTCCCATCACCAGGTGATAAAAGCGGCGCACATACTCAACGCACTGGTATTGCAACCCATATGTCGCCCGTCCACCGCAGCTCTCGTCAGGATCAACGAGGTTTGACTGGGCAGGAACTCCCGCGAAGGTCGCCAGGACCATCCCGCAAGAGCCGACCTCCGCGCTTTCCACCTTAAGTGGAAGACCCGCCATCCCGAACGCCAACATAGAGAAGACCAAGACCAACCGCTTCATCATCCGATGCTCCTTCTTAAAATAGGTTTTCCAGAAGAAATTAAAGACGAAGAGGGGCAATTTTGCAATGCAAAATGATCCCCCTGGAGAATTATATCCGAAAATTAAGAAATAGAGAGGAGGCGTTTAAGGTCTTTTCCCAATCAGGAGGGTCGTCGGGGATGACGCGGATGAAGCATGGTGAGATTAACAGCGATGAACCCGCCCATTGCGCCACCGGCGCCCGCGCCGATCAGCCCGGACTCGGTGCCGTTGAGCAAAATAGCAGCAACACCGCCGAGCAGCGCACCGATTACCACAAAAAGAAAGAAGCGCTGACCGCCAAGCCGCCAGACGACCATTCCGATCAGCGCGCCGACCGTGGCGGTCAGAAGAATCCAGAACAATCCGCCGATGAACGATCCGATCATTCCACCGGTCACGCCGGTGACCGCCATTCCTGGAAGGGCGCCTTGAAGCGATTTGAGAAAGGTTTTTTCTGACATGTCGGGAGGTTAGCAAATTCGGCGCAACGGAGTCAATTTCTTTTTACGGCCGAGCCGGTTTCAGAGAGAGGGATCCCCGTTCTGATGTTCCGAAATTTCCGCCATCTCGTTGAGCCGCTGTTCGACTTCACACCGGTATCGCTCCAGCGCCTCTCCCCTCGACCCCTGCGGGATAAAGAGGGGCAGATCCGACCACACTGTTACGCGTGAGAACGGCAGGACCAAAGCCAATTTGCACCAGCTCTTCCGAAAGAGATATTGCCGCGTCCCCCAGGACCGGATCTTGATGATCGGAGCACCGCTCTTCCATGCGAGCAGAACGATGCCCGGCTTGGCGACACGCTCCGGCGGACGGGGTCCATCGCATACGATCACCCCGATCGCCTTCTCCTTCACCACCTGCTCGGTCAGACGATCGAGCGCCGCTTTTCCCCCCTTCGAACTCGACCCCCGCACGACGGTAAAACCGCACCGCTCGATCAAATAGGTTGCGAGCGCCCCATCTTTGCTTTGGCTCACAATGGTCACGACCTTCCGGCGCTTTGCAAATGAGAGGAGAAAGTAAAAATTAAAGAGCATGTCTTGATGCCACCAGGTCAGGAGCACCGGCTGCTCTTCTTTCAGACAATCAAGAAGCGGTCCGTTCACTTTGACGCGACAGGTCCAGCGATAGAGTTGGATAAAGGTGCGGGCGATGAAATAGACGAGAAAGAAAACAATCTTCTCGGAATGGGTTCTCGGCAAGGGGCCTCCGGCGGACCGCATCAAAAAAACCGGGTCGATCGGATCATTGTACAGGATGGATCCCTTGAACTCAATCCAAAGGAGGGCACGCACCGGGTCGTTTCACTTCCAAGGTCTCAGGCGCCGGCGGAAACGATTTCAAACGGAGGCTGTTGCCGATGACCAGAAGACTGCTGAAGACCATGGCAAGGGCGGCGAGGAGGGGGCGGAGCAGGCCCATTGCCGCCAGGGCGACGCCGATGCCGTTGTAGAAGAAGGCCCAGAAGAGGTTTTGATGCATGATCCGGGACGCCCGCTTCGAGAAGGAGATCAACCAAGCGATCTTCCGAAGATCGGTATGGACCAAGCTGACATCGGCCGTCTCCTTGGCGACATCGCTTCCGGAGCCGACGGCGATGCCGACATCGGCTTCGGCGAGGGCGGCCGCGTCGTTGATCCCATCGCCGACCATCGCGACGATCTCTCCCCCGCCCTTTGCACGGCGGATCTCGTCCCGCTTCTCCGCCGGAAGCCGCTCGGCGCAAATCGAGAGGCTCGGCAGAAGCCGTCCGATCTCTTCGGCGACGGCTCTCTGGTCACCGCTCAAAAGGTGAAGGGAGAGCGGTTCGGCCTGTAGAAGCGAGAGCGCCTCCGTCGTCTCGGGTCGGAGCCGATCCGAGAAGAGAAAAGCGCCTTGGACCCTCCCCTTCCATCCGCAAAAGACGAGGCTCTTTCCCTCCGACGCCGCGCGGCTGCTCTCTCGATTAAGGCCGGCGTCTAACGTCAGGCCATTTTCTTCCATCCATCGCCGGCTCCCCATCCAAACCCTCTGATCGATCCCTTCGACCTCGATCTCCCCGCAGACGCCGAGGCCGGGGCGATTTTCGAAAGAGGCGACCGAGACGCGGCGGAGATCCCGTGCGGCCGCTTCCGCGCACAGCGCCTTTGCGAGGAGATGTTCCGAGAAAAAGGCAAGAGGGGCACTGATCGAAAAGAGCCGTTCTGATCCCGTAGTGGAATTTTCCGCGAGGAGCACCGCCAAGAATGCCGGTCTCCCCTCGGTCAACGTCCCGGTCTTATCGAAGAAGATCGACCGGATCTTCGGGAGCAGCTCGAACGCCTTTGCCGACCGGACCAACACCCCTTCCCGCGCGGCGCGACCGACCGCCACGGAGATGGCCATCGGGACCGCCAGCCCCAGCGCGCAGGGACAGGCGACCAGCAATACCGCCAAGAGATGAAAGAAAGCCGTCGTTCCACCGGCCCGTCGCCACCAAAAAAGACCGACCGCGCCGGCGATCGCAAAAATCAAGGGAACAAACTGTCCCGAGACACGGTCGGCGAGCCGCGCCATCTGACCCCGCTCCATCATCGCCCGCTCCATCAGCCGCACCATCTGACTGAAGAGGGAGTCGGCCAGCGGGGCGGTCGCGCGAATCCATAAGGGGCTCTCGCCGTTGACCGTCGCCGCATAGACCGCATCCCCCATCCCCTTCTCGACCGGCCGCGCCTCGCCGGTCAACATCGACTCATCGACGGTCGCTCTCCCTTCTCCCGCCTCCAGCACCGATCCATCGACCGGAATCTGCCCGCCGGGCCGTATCAAAATTTCTTCTCCCACCTGAATCTTCTCGGCCGGTTTTTCAATCTGCGTGGATCCCGCGCGCACCGTTGCAAGCAGCGGGGTAAGGGAGAGGAGACGCTTGATGCCATCCGCCGCATGGGCGCGCGCAACCGCTTCAAGCAGACGCCCGAGCGTCACCAGAACCAAAATCATTGTTCCGGTATCGAAGTAAACCTCTTCCCGACCGGTGATCCAAGCGAATGTGGAGTAGAGGTAGGCCGCACCGGCGCCCGAGGCGATTAAGCTCTCCATCCCGAAGGAGCCGGTCTGTAGCTCACGAACGAGCCCATTGAAAAAGGGGGCGCCGAGCAATAGAAAGAGCGGCGTCGAAAGGAGGAAGAGGATGAAGTGGAAAGAAGGGACCATTCCGGGTGGGACCGCTCCAGAATAGAGCAAGAGGCTGAAGGTCATGATGTTCATCGAAAGAAGGGCACCAAGCGCCAACCAGGCGAGTTGAAAGGCGGCTTCTCCCCCCTCTCCCTGTTCTCCGACAATGTGGAACGCGATCCTGCAGCCGTAGCAGCAAAAAGGATCGGTTTCGGATCGAGCCGGAAATCGGATCGGCAGCCGGCAATGCCGGCAGAGAAGGAGGGTCTTCACTGATCGACCTCATCCATGGCCTGCATGTAGAGGGGAAAAGCCGCGCAGGAGCGTCACCACGCCGAGGAACAAAATGGAGAGGCTCCCTGCTGAAACAGCATATAAGCGAAGCCGGGGAGAGAGCCGTTGGATCATGCTCGACGAGAAAAGAAGGGCCGGCACTGTTCCCAATCCGAAGGCGATCATCGTGAGAAGGGCCGAGGGGATCGATCCGCTGCTCGCCGCCTTGGCTGCAAACGCATACACCAAGGAACAGGGAAGGAGACCGTGAAAGATCCCGAAACAGAGGGAGCCGATCCCCCCGGGACGGCTTCGGATCGCAGCAAAGAGCGATCCGAAAAACGTCCCCGGCAGAGCAAGTCCGCCCGAGGGAGAAGGCGACAGCGCTTGAACGGCCGTCCAGACGATGAAGGTCCCGGTAATGAGCGCCAGCCCGCGCTGCGCGCCCTGCGAGAGGGCTCCCAGGGCACCGAAGAAACCCCCCAAGCAGAGATAGGTTCCGATCCGGCCGCCATGGTAGAGGAAGCGGTAAAACCTTTTCCGATGATTGGAGACGGTCCATCGGTCGTGCATTGCAGCAATCCCGCCGCACATCCCGACACAGTGAAGGGAAGCGGCGAGGCTCATCAGGAATAAGATCAGATACTCCATCCTCTACCTCTTCGATGAACACACCCTGAGGGTGAATCTCTTCAGCCTACACGCACAAGATCGATCGGTGCAGTAAGCGGACCCACCCTCAGGCCTCTGAGCCCTTGCGGCGAGGGATTGATTTAAAAAAACCTCCATGCTACGATCGATTCGAATTTAGAAAATATTTCGTGTGATCTGCTTTTTGTTTGTCCCCTTAGACTTCCTCGTAAGTTCATCTCAACGGATCACCGCTTCAGCTTGTCCAAGGCAATCGATATTGTCTGTAATGCAACCGAATGAACCGAACTTCGACTATCAAGAGATCCTCTTCGCGACGGTCAGCGTCCTTTTAATCACCCTGATCGGCATAGCACCCTGGTGGGTCGATTATTATGAGACCGGCTCTTTCTTCCGGACCGAACGAGATCTCTTCGCCAATCTCACCAGCACCTCTCTCAATCTCATCATGGTGCTCTCTTTGATTTACTTTTTTTCACAGCGGGCGCAGCGTCAGCAGTCTCGAAATTTAGAACTGCAACGGCTGGCGATCACCGACCATTTGACACAAATTCACAACGCACGCTTTTTCCATCAACGGCTTGAAAAAGAAGTGGAACGGGCGAGCCGGCAACGAGAGGTCTTCTCCCTTCTCTTCTTTGATATCGACGGGTTTAAGCGCTACAACGATTCCTACGGACACACCGCCGGCGATGCTCTTTTAAAGGACATGGGACGGATTATCTCGGAAATGATTCGGGAGGGGGTCGATTGCGGGGCACGTTACGGGGGGGATGAATTTTCGGTGATTTTGATCGATACCGATCTGGCGGCGGGGCTGGAAGTCGGCGAGCGGATCCGTCTTGCCTTCCATCAGAGCCAGAAATATCTCAGCTCCTTGAGCATGGGTGCGGCGGCTTTTAAACGTGGCGATTCATCCGACCGGCTCCTCAAGCGAGCGGACGAAGCGATGTATCGTGCGAAGCGGAAGGGAGGGAACCGGATCGAATCGGAGGCGGGATGGAGCCATTCCCACTACGATAAAACCGCTTAAGATTTCGGTCCGATCCGCTCCCCTATCGCTCCGACCTTTTTTCGGCGCGATTGCCGGGTGAAGCGCTGGAACTCTTTCCGGAACACTTCAATCTCTTCATCCGACATCTCTTCTAAATCAATCATCCAATTTCGCGCGCCATCGATGCTTCGGATCAATTCATCGAGCTTTAAATGAATCGCACGTGCATCCCGGTTCTGCGTGTTTTGAATGACGAAGACCATGAGAAATGTAATAATCGTCGTCCCGGTGTTGATGATCAGCTGCCATGTATCGGAAAAATGAAAGTAGGGTCCAGAGACCGCCCAGAAAATGAGGACGACAACGGCGGCAATGAACGAAGCGGGCGAGCCGACCGCCTGCGACGTTTTGTTTGAGAACTTTCGAAAGAGATCTCTACAGGTAAATCCCGCCTTCTTCTCAGCGAATGTCTCGTCCGCCAGCGCACATTGCTCCTTCTTTTGTTGCATGGGGAAACCTCCAAAGGGTTTAGCATCCTCTCTTCTCTCCCCACATTTTAGATTCGCTCATCAGGCCGCTTCTGAAACCCCTCCGGTCTCGACGAGCTGCTTCAACTGATTCAGGCTCTTCTCAAGCGCCTGCTCCGGCACCTTACCGAAAATTCGCGCAAACGCCACACCCAAGAGACTGTGCGTCGGATCATATTTGAGAAAAAGACGAACGCGCGTCCCCGCCGGATCTCCTTCGAATCGGACCGAAATGACCTCTGCGCTTCCCTCTTCACCCGCACCCCAGACAAGTGCCTCGTTCGGGCGGTCTTCGATCAATTGAGCCTCCCACTCCAATTGGGTGCCGTTTCCAGAGCCGGCCACCCAGAAGGAACGGCCGGCGCTCTCCTCGCGAATCGTTTCGAGGGCGTCAAAAATGCGGGGAAGATTCTCGAGCTTCTTCCAGAATGCATAGATCGCTTCCGGCGGTTGGCTGATCGTGAGGACCCGCTCCACCTCAACCACACCCTGCTTGGGTCGCTCCGATTCGTTAACTGTCTCGCTCCCTGTCGGTTCCCCCTCCAACCGGTCGGACGTATCCTCGTCCCGAGCCGTGTTGAACCCCAACGCTTGGTAGCCGTAACAGCGCCCTGTCACCCCGCGGTGTACCAACGCACCGCCAATGAGCGCCAAGGCCAGACCCGACCAGGAGCGGCGCTTTAAGCCATAGACAACAAGACCTCCGCCGCCGATCGCTGAGAGCCACCGCTCTATTTTTCCAACATTGATCTTGCTGCTCTGTTCCTGGAACATGCGATCTCCTCCTGTTAACGGTTGAATATCGATATGAGTCCTTCTCTAAAATTTAAATTAGCCGTTTACGACAACCCCTCCATTCGGATGAAGCACCTGGCCGGCATAATAGGATGCATCCTCCGAGGCAAGGAAAACATAGGTCGGCGCGACTTCATCCGGCTCCCCCGCCCGCCCCATCGGAACATTGCCTCCAAACTCGGCAACCTGTTCCGCTGATTTTGCCTCGGCCGGGATCAGCGGCGTCCAGATCGGACCGGGGGCCACACCGTTAACACGAATCCCCCGCTCGATGAGCGACTGCGACAAAGAACGGGTAAAAGCGACAATCGCCCCTTTGGTCGCGGAATAATCAAGCAGATGGGGGCTTCCCTTGTAAGCGGTCACCGAAGCGGTATTGATGACGGCGCTCCCCTCCCGCAAATGCGGCAGGGCGGCTTTGGTGACATAAAAAAAAGAAAAAACATTGGTCCGAAACGTCCGTTCAAGCTGCTCGGCGCTGATCTGCTCTAATCCCTCTTGGGGATGCTGTTCGGCCGCATTATTCACAACGATATCCAGTTGCCCAAAAGCCTCGATCGTCTGACCGACCATTTGGCGACAAAAACTCTCCTCACCGATATCCCCCGCGATCGTGATGCAGCGGCGTCCCTCTTTTTCGATCAAACGCCGCGTCTCCTCCGCATCCTGATGTTCGGAGAGATAGCCGATGGCGACATCGGCTCCCTCTTTGGCAAAGGCGATCGCCACCGCCCGTCCGATTCCGCTGTCGCCGCCGGTGATCAGCGCCGCCTTTCCCAACAGTTTTCCGCTTCCTCGATAATGGCGCTCTTTCGATTGAGGCGGCGGCGTCATCTTTGCTTCAATCCCCGGCTGACGCTCCTGGCGCTGCGGGGGACGTTGCTGTCTTTTTTCTTCCTCTGCCATCCCTTCACTCCTTACCCATAAGGCTTCATGCGGCCGGGCGTCGGCGCTTCTCTCCCGGACCCGGGAGCCGCTGACGCTCCTCGAAAAATCGTTCCCAAAGGCCTTTTTTCTTTTTTACGAGGTCCAGCACGTTCCGGATGGTGAAATCGGCGATCTCCACCCCACGGCCGATCTCTTTCCAGGTGAGCGGCATTGAGACCGTCGCGCCGGGCTTGGCCCGGACACTGTAGGGAGCGACCATCGACTTTCCCCGCGCGTTCTGAAGCCAATCGATGTAGACCTGTCCCTCCTTGCGCTCTTCCGGTTTTCGCTCGACCGTCGCCATCTCCGGTATTCGCGAGGCGACCTCGCATGCGATCGCCTCAGCGAAGGCAGCGACCGCTTCATATTCATAGATTGGCTCCAGGGGGAGATAAATATGGATTCCCGAGGAGCCGGACGTCTTCGGATAGACGGTGAGCCCCCGAGATGCGAAGACCTCGCGCGTCACTTCTGCCGCCTTTAACACATGCTCCCAAAGAGCGCCCCGCGGGTCGAGGTCGATGACGAGCCAGTCGGGCCGGTCGATCCGATCGAGGGTCGAATGCCACGGGTGATGCTCAATCGTCCCAAGATTGACCAGATGGAGAAGCGAGGGAAGGCCGGTATAGACGGCATAGTCAATCTCTCTCCCCTCCTCATTTTGCATCCGAGCGGTCCGTAAATACTCGGGAGCGCTCTGCAGGTCATGTTGGAAAAATTTAGGCGCCCCGATCCCCCGCGGCCAGCGCTGCAGGATCGCAGGACGGTCCTGCAAAAAAGGACCAAGATAGGGGAAGATCCGAATATAGTAGGTCAAGAGATCGAACTTGGTGATTTTTTCTTTCGGCCAATAGATCCGATCGAGGTGGCTGAGCGCGACGTGCGTGCCGTCGATCTCGACCGTGACGTCACCGGTCGGATGCGTTAGACCGAGGAACGCTTCAACCGAAAGCGGCTCCCCTTCCGGAGCGGCGGTTCGTTTGATTCGAGCCGGCTTGATCCGGGAGATCGGTTTGACCTTTCCTTCGACCTGTTTTTCGGCCCCTTTCGGCTCCGCTGCGTCGCCCGGCCGGGCAAACTCATCGGCGATTTTCTGAAGGAGCCAGAGCGGCTTTCCCCCCTGCTTCCGCCCTTTCATTTTAAAGAGTCGCCACTCCCCTTGAAGACGCTCGCCATGAAGGCGAAACTTCAGCGCGCCTTTCTTCCAGGCTTCGAGCGGATCGCCATCGATCATTTCATAGGTCCCGATATCCCACCGATAAACGACCCCGCCGCCGTAGCTTCCCTTGGGAATCTCTCCGGTGAAGGTGAGATAATCGACCGGGTGGTCTTCAACCTCCACGGCCAGCCGCTTGGCGGCAGGATCGAGGGAGGGGCCCTTCGGCACCGACCAGCTTTTCAGTACCCCCTCGATCTGGAGCCGAAAATCCCAGTGAAGACGGCTCGCATGATGCTCCTGGACGACGAAGCGTTCTGCGGCCGTCGGCCTCCCCCGACCGGACGGTTCGGAGGTCTTTTTAAAATCTCGCTTTTCTCGATAACGTTTGAGCCCCATCGATACCCATTCCTGATTCTCTTCCTTATATCCAGAATAGACCAAAGAGAGATCGTGGGGCAAGAGGTCGGACGGCGGGGCCGGGACATGGCGCGACATGCCCCGGCCCATTAGAGATCGGTCAGATGGACCTTAAAACGGGGTTAGGGTCTCACCCAGAGTTCGACCTCGTCATAGAGGACGGTCCCCTCATAATGGGTGATGTGAGGATCCCCGAACATGAAGTAATCGGGGTAGGCGGAATCGGCCGGCCATGCATGCCAGTCGATCCCGATGTTTTTCAACGGTTGGCTGTCTTTATCATGTGGGGCATCTTGAGCGGTGTTGTTGTAGTGCCAGATCGGCGTCTTTCGAAAATCGATCTCGCCTCGATACGTTGTCTGTCCGCTATACTGGAACCGCCCGGAGACCTCTAAAATATAGTGTGTCGCATTTCGCTCGATCGTCACCGTGTAGGTCTCGCCATTGAGGTAGGCGTCGGCCGCCGTATGCCCGGTCGGCCCGCAGTCGGCATGAAAAGCGCCATTATAAAAGCAGTGAAACGGATTCCCGGTCCAGACGCTGCCGAACCGGTTGCCGTCGAGGGCGAGCATCGAGACCGGATGAGACCCCTCGCTGATCCGACCCTTGGGCGTCCAGATCGTCGACCAGGAGCCGTCCGGATAAATATTGTTGTCGGAGTCGATCACCACTTTGCGATGGTGATGAATCCAGACGTTGTTGTGCGGCATCGGCCGGGTGTCCACGATCGTGAGAAAATAAAAACCATTCTCACGCCATGCTTCCATCGGCGTGATCGCGCTGTCGGTAAAGCGCCAGGGATCGGCCGTCTCCGTCCCGTCGGAATAGCCGTTTTTCCGCCAGACGCCGTCATTATCGCGCCCGCCGGCAGAAATCGGCGTCACCTTCAGTCGAATCCGATACTCAGAAGGAAGCGGCTCGGTGCTCCGCACCTCGGCGCCATCGTAATGAACTTGATCGTTTAGTTGAAGGAGATGATTTCCATCGAGCATCTCGGTGATGAGAAATTCGCCGCCATGCTCTTTCGCCACATCGAGGATGCCGTCTCGATTGGCGTCTCGCCCATAGAGCTCAAAGGTCAGCCATCCCCCTTCTCCATAGGTAAATGATTTTCGAAAGGAGAGGAATTTTCCGAGCGCTTCAGAAAAATCATGTCCCAGGAGTTGATATTTTTTGAAGAAGAACGGACCATCTTCATCCCACGGGTCTTCAGGTTGTCCGTAGTAATCGCGCTCCCAGGGGAGATTCGCCGGCAGCGGCTGGTCAAATGTTTCCTTATGCTTGAGAACCCATCCATCCACCGCAGCAGGCTGATCGGGCGGCAGTGAAATCGGGACAGGAGAAACAGCGGGCGTGGAAGGGGCAGGCGGGGAGGTTTGGGGAGGGGCCTGATCGATCTGAGCGACCCCCACCGAAACCGGGGTTCCGTCTACCGGAGAGCCGACCGCTCCCGAGGGAGAAGCGCCGCCCCCTCCGCTACAGCTCATACAGAACAGAAGCACCCCAGCGGCGCCGATTAATTTGATGTTACGTTGAAATTGAAACATGCATCCCCCTTTCTCTAAAGCGGGACAAGCCTACCCGATTCAGATCAAGGGAGCGATTGGGAAAGGAGAGTAGATTTGAAAGAAATCAGACGTAGAAATGCGGTAGGCTTATCACGAGAGATGATAATAACTGCGATACCAGTCGACAAAACGTTGGACCCCTGTTTCAATCGGCGTCGCCGGCTTAAAACCGACCTCTTTCATCAGATCATCGACATCGGCGTAGGTTGCCGGGACGTCACCCGGCTGGATGGCCACCAACCGCCGCTCCCCTTTTTTGCCGAGCGATTTCTCGAGGGTGTCGAGGAGGGTCAGAAGGGCCACGGGGGAATTGTTTCCGATATTGAAGATCCGATAGGGGGCGTTGCTGGTGGCCGGGTCGGGCTTTCGGCTGTCCCAATTCGGATCGGGGCCTGGAATTTTCTCGCCGACACGGACCACCCCTTCGACAATGTCGTCGATGTAGGTAAAATCGCGCTCCATCCGGCCGAAGTTGTAGAGCTCGATCGGCTTTCCATCGAGGATCGCCCGGGTAAAGAGGAAAAGCGCCATATCGGGCCGTCCCCAGGGGCCATAGACGGTAAAGAACCGGAGGCCGGTCGTCGGAATCCGATAAAGATGGGAATAGGTATGGGCCATCAACTCGTTGGACTTCTTGGTGGCGGCATAAAGCGACACCGGATGATCGACCCGGTCGTGGACAGAGAAGGGCATCTGCGTATTCGCGCCGTAAACCGAACTCGAGGAGGCGTAAATAAGATGGGGGACTTGAGTCTGCCGGCAACCTTCTAAAATATGGAGAAATCCCACCAGGTTGCTTTCGATATAAACGTGTGGGTTGGTCAGAGAGTACCGGACCCCCGCCTGTGCAGCGAGGTGGAAGACCCGCTCGAATCGCTCGCTTTGGAACAGGTCGTTGATCGCCCGTCGGTCGGATAAATCGGCCTTCACAAACCGAACCGCCGGATTCCCTTGAAGCTGCTTGAGACGGTCTTGTTTCAGTCCGACATCATAATAGTCGTTTAGGTTGTCGAGACCGACGACCGCATGTCCCTGAGCAAGAAGCCGTTGCGAGAGATGAAATCCGATGAATCCAGCCGCGCCGGTGACCAAAACCTTCAAAATCGATCCCCTTTATAATCTTCCATCGACCCAGGTCCGATCCCACATATGTTTCACGTCATAGATTACGCGGCGCTCCTTGGCATATCGGCCGAGATCGTCGGCCGTCCACTTCCTAAATTGCTGGTGAGAGACCGCCAGGATAATCGCATCATAATACTTCTCGTAGAGGGTCTCATCCATTTTGAGGCCATATTCATGCTCTACTTCCTGAACGTCGGCCCAGGGGTCATAAATATGAACATCTGCATTGTACTGCTTTAATTCTTGGATGATATCGACCACCCGGGTATTCCGGATATCGGGACAATTCTCCTTAAAGGTGAGGCCGAGGATCAGGATGTTGCTTCCGAGTACCGGAATTCCTTTTTTGGTCATTAATTTTATAACCTGTCCTGCGACATGACTCCCCATCCCGTCGTTGATCCGCCTTCCGGCCAAGATCACCTCCGGATGATAGCCGACCTCCTGCGCCTTGTGGGTCAGATAATAGGGATCGACACCGATACAATGCCCTCCGACCAGACCGGGAGAGAATTTGAGAAAATTCCATTTCGTGCCGGCGGCCCTCAATACTGCTTCTGTATCGATCCCCAGGCGGTTGAAGAGAAGCGCCAGTTCGTTGATCAAGGCAATATTCACATCCCGCTGCGTGTTCTCAATCACCTTCGCCGCCTCGGCGACCCGGATCGATTCCGCGCGGTGGGTGCCGGCGACGATGATCGATCGGTAGACGGCATCAATCGTATTCAAGGTCTCTGGTGTCGAACCGGAAACGACCTTCAGGATCTTCGTGACGGTATGTTCTTTGTCTCCTGGATTAATCCGCTCCGGAGAATAGCCGGCAAAGAAGTCGTGATTAAATTTTAAACCGGATTTTTCTTCTAAAATAGGCACACAGATTTCTTCCGTCACTCCGGGATAAACCGTCGATTCGTAGACGACGATATCCCCTTTTTTTAAGACCGCTCCGATACTCTCGGTAGCTTTGACAACCGGGGTGAGATCGGGGCGTTTGTGTGCATCGATCGGTGTTGGGACGGTGACGATGAAAAAATTGCACTCCTTAATTCCTTGGCGGTCGGTCGTGTAGGTGAGCTTTTTCGCAGCGTGAAGCGCCTCTTCCGAGACCTCTAGTGTGCTGTCTTGCCCCTTTCGGAGCGAGTCAACGCGTTTCGCATGAATATCAAATCCAACCGTGTTAAATTTTTTTCCGAATTCAACCGCAAGTGGAAGGCCGACATATCCCAATCCAATGATTGCGATTTTGATTTGATCTTCTAATTTAATCTCTGTCATGGTTCTCCCCCAGTTTTGGAGAGTGTACCAAAGTTTCGAAGCGTTGTCCAAAAGATAGAGCGGATTGGAAAGTCATTTGCTGAGAGCCGGGCCGACCGGACCGGAAGAGCTATCTGCGGCGAGCTGCTCCGCATCTTCCACCATCCGTCTGAGAAAGCGCAGCCCTCCCTGCCAAAAATCGCGCTGTGTAATGTCGAGCCCCATCTTTTCCAAAATCAGTCGGTCGGGGCGATCCGATCCGCCGGCCGACAGAAGATCCAGATATTTTGGGACAAAGGACCGCTTGTCCTCCAGATACTTCTCATAAAGCGCCAAGACCAGAAGATGCCCGAAGGCATAGGCATAAGTATAAAACGGAGAGTGGATAAAATGGGAAATATAGCTCCACCACCATTGGTAATCATCGGTCAGAACGACTGAATCACCAAACATCACTCGGTTCTCTTCCATCCAAAGCGCATTGATTCTGTCTGGACTTAACTCTCCTTCGCTTCGTCTCGCTGCATGCGCCTTTTGCTCAAAGCGACAGAGGACAACCTGCCGAAAGACGGTGGCAAAACTCTCTTCGAGCTTTTCCATCAAAAGCGCCAGCCGTTTTTTCGGATCCTTCTCTTCATTTTGGAGCCGATGAAAAACAAGCATTTCGGCAAAGACACTGGCGGTTTCCGCCGTGGTAAGGGGGGTATCAAAGTTGAAATAGTTCTGCCGTCGCGAGAGCCATTGGTGGATGCCATGGCCCAACTCATGCGCCAGGGTCATCACATCGCGGGGTGTGCCGAGATAATTGACAAAGACATAGGGATGCACGCTTGGAACGGTCCCCGAACTGAATGCCCCGCCTCGCTTGCCGGGGCGGACGGCGGCATCGATCCAATGGCCCTCAAAGAAGCGTGAGGCGATCTCCGCCGCCTGCGGGGAGAAATCGTTGAATGAAGAGAGAACGCGCGCTTGGGCCTCCTCAAAAGAAACCGCCTCGGAAACCGAGGTTAATGGAGCATATCGGTCATAATCATAAAGGGTGTCCAACCCCAGCTGTCGCTTCTTTAGACGATAGTAGCGCGCCACCAAAGCATACTCGGATTCACAGGAGGCGAGAAGTGCATCCACTGCAGCGGGATCGATCTCGTTCGAAAGGTTCCGCGATGCCATTGGATCTGAAAATCGACGAAGCCGATCGTCGATGGCATGATCGGCGACAATTTGGTTGAAGATGAACGTCAGAAGCGGCGCATTCCCTTGAAGGCCTTTCGTCAGCCCCTGTGCCGCCGCCCGGCGGACTTCCCGCTTTGAATCATAAAGGAGGGCCAAGGCTTCCTGCTCAGTAAGGGATTGCCGCTCTCCATTTAAATCGACAGAAAACTGGATTTGATTCAAAGTTTCATCAAAGAGACGCTGGAAGGCGCGCGAACCGGTATTGGCCTTCTCCTCCAGAACCTTCTCTTCCGCTTCGGAGAGCCGATAGGGAGCCCATTTCCGGATGGACTCAAGAAAATGTCGATATTGCGTCAGTTCAGGTGCCTCTATCCACTCCTTTGCATGCTCCTTCGGTATTGCTGACCACTCGAGCTCGAAAAAGAGAAGGTGTTGCTGGATCTCGGTGAAACGCTCCTGAACCCGTTGAAGCAGGGCGCCATGTTTGGGATTGAGTGTGTCGGCTGCAAAAATGAGATGCGCGTAGGAGGAGACCCGGTCGATCTGCTCACGGATCGACTCCAAGTCACGCAGCGCTTCAAGGAGACCCATCGGACCGACCTCCCCCGAGAGAACTTTGCCTCGGTTTTTCTCCTCGAATTGCTCGGCCTGCTGGAGTGCGTTGCGGAGGTCAGCATCAATCTTCGGATCGTCGATCTTCTGATACAGATCACTTAAATTCCAGGTTGGCAACGAAGTCTTTGTCAACGCCTCTCCCCTTTCTTTTAGATTCGTTACGGTTCTCAATCCTGCGAACACCATATCATAAACGCTTCTGACCCATCAATGGATCTTGGGATCTTGGGATCTTGGTTTGACAGATTGTTGATCCGGAGATAGGCTCTTAAATACACGATGAAAATCCTTTTCAGCATATCGGACCGACCAACCGGCAGGATCTCATTTACTCAAATTCTGCTTTTTACCTTAGGAATAGGTCTCTTCTCAATTATCGCTGCCTGTGGCGGCGGAGGTGGTGGAAATGAGAATGGGCCGGGGCCTACACCGAATCCTATCATTGCAGCGATCGAGGTCTCCCCCGCTTCCGTGACCATCGCAAAAAATAGCTCTCAACAATTCAGTGCGGTCGCCCGGGATTCCAGTGGAAATGCTCTCTCTGGCGTTACCTTCACCTGGTCCTCCGATACTCCAACTATAGTAAGTATCGACGCCAATGGGCTCGCATCGGGATTGGCAGAAGGATCGGCAACCATTACCGCCACCTCCGGCGGGCTCTCAAAAACCGCAACCATCCAGGTCACCTTCCGCCTCTTCTTAAGTCCGACCAGTTATCCAGTGGGGCCGTCACCTGCTTCGATCTCTTCTGGTGATTTTAATGATGATGGTATCGTTGACTTAGTTAGTACTAATACGGACGATAATACTATTTCACTCCTAAAAGGAACGGGAGGCGGTCTATTTTCTGTGACGCAGTCTTATTCAGTTGGCATCTTTCCGCAATCACTTACTACGGGTCGATTCGACCCCGGAACGTTTGACGATTTGGCAGTCGCTAATTTTGGAGATCCCTCGCACGATTCATCGATCTCCATGTTTCTGGGCATTGACAGTGGAATCGGCTCCACGACAGAAGTCTCCTTGTCGACCAATGGTCCCATTGCCATCGTTACTGCCGATTTTAATAATGACGGCAAACAAGACCTTGCCACTCTTAATCTTTCGACAGTTGACCTTTCCCTTATTTTTGGAAACGGAGATGGAACCTTCCAATCTCCTCTGCCTGTACCGTTCAGCGGGAATGGACCGATCGCACTACTTGCCGTTGATTTAAACAATGATACCTGGATGGATCTGGTTGTCGTTTTTGGATCCGATAATCAGATCGCGATTTTACTCAATGATGGCAGCGGCGGCTTCCCTTCCCAACAATTCTTCTCTACTACGGGCACTAACGGGGTGGCCGGTCCTAATGCGATTGTGTCTGGAGACTGGAATGGGGACGGAAATCTCGACCTTGCCGTCGTCAATAGCGACTCGTCCCAATTAATTCTGTTTTTTGGAGATGGTATTGGGGGACTTTCAGCCCAACCAGTGATAATCGCTTTGGGAGGACGCCCCGAATTTGCCGCGACAGGAGATTTTAACCACGATGGAAAACCTGATATTGCAGTGTCAAACAGCGCTAACAAGACTGTTTCCATTTTACTAAACCTCGGGGGCGGTCTATTTTCGGATCCAATCCAACATCCAACCGGCAACCGTCCTCTGGGAGTTGTGGCCAGAGATTTAAATGGCGACGGCCGAGATGACCTTGCCGTGACCAATGCAGGCGACAACACCATTTCCGTTTTCCTTCAGACAAACCCCGATTAAACCTCATCTCACATAATACATTATTGGTATATCATTTCCCTTGACGGGATGATATCCCAGTCGTATAGTATGGATTGACAATTTCAGTTCAGATAAAGCCACCGATAAGAGCTACCCTCCTCGAAAGAGAAGGGGCGCAAAGTCCCTGACCTAAGTCTCAGTGATATGGTTGCAAGGACTCCCGAAGCGGCTATCGCTCGAAGCTCATCCCCATAAAGGTGGTATGAGCTTTTTTATTGATAAAAATAGGCAGGTAGAAATTTTAAAACACTCAGACAACCAACAGAATTGTGTAATGAATCTTGTTGACGCAAGACGGGACAGCGATATACTCGGTCTAGGACTATATACCAAAATAATATACATCCTATGCGGACAATGGCCGAAGCGGGCTTGAAAACAAAAAGCAAGAATAATGGATTGCTTGTCGAGTGGAGAAGGAAATCAGGTGATTAAAAAAATGATTCCTAAAAATGGATTCCCTTCTCAATATCGCGATCTATTCCTTAGAATTTTTTACTTTTTTATTTCAACCTTTATCTTTACTCTTTTCACCACTTCAACGGGTCATGCCGACACCCTCATCCTTCATCCGAGCGGCAAGAATGCCAACTTCGCGGCGGTCGGATCTTGGACAGTCGTGGGGGGTGGATTCACCTATGCAACCGTTTTTGACAGCAATGACAGTGACACAAGTTATATTCAAGACAGCGCGCTGAATGACAAACTCTATATGGATTTGGACGATACAACCCTCACTGGATGGACGATCAACGACGTTCAGGTCTTCGCAGTGGCCCGAGTCACTGGATCGAGCACAAACATTCAGATCGGGTTCCGCGCTGGGACAACGGATACCAGTGACCGACTCGGCAGCAGCCGATCGGTCCGAAGCTCCTCTTACAGTAGTTATTCAGGTAATTTATATACAACCAATCCGCGAACGAGCGCGCCATGGACCTGGACAGACATCAACTCATTGATTCCAATGGTGTTGCATGCAAGCAATGCCAACGCGCTTCGAATCACAGAGGTCTATGTAAAGGTGAACTATACGAAGGCGATCTCCCCTTCGGGAAGAAATGCTCTTACGTCAGTCTGGAATGGAACCGGAACAATCTCCTCCAGCGGCACCACGGTTACAGGGTCCGGAACCAGTTTTAACACCAAACTCCTTGTCGGAAGTATTATCACCGCTGCAGGACAGACCCGAACTGTCACAGCCATCGCCAGCGCCACAAGTCTTACCGTCAACAGCACTTTTTCCCCAAACCTTTCAGCCGGGACGAGCTGGACCTATATCGGATGGGCATACAGCCCGGCCGGCTCTGAAGCAACAGCCCTAGATACTAATGACGGGGACACTTCCTATGTTCAGAGCATTACCCAGGATGACAGCCTCTATATTGATCTGGACGATTTCCCCAACGGAACAACTGCAATTACAGGAGTCCGACTCAACGTCGTCGCAAAATGCATCACCATCCCCTGCAATATGGAGGTCGGTATTCGGACCAACGGCACTGATTATGTCACCGGTTTTGATGAAGTGCAGGGCTCCGGCACCATTTATTCCACTGGTACAACCAGTATTCATGGGAATGCCACCAACTTTACCTCACAATTGGCCGTTGGAAGTCAGATCACCGCGATGGGACAAACCCGAACGGTTTCCGCTGTGACTGATAGTAACGATCTCACCGTCAGTTCCGCCTTCAGCCCTCAGCTTCCTACCTCCCGCGATTCAGCCGTACCATTTACTTTTATCGGAGGAACCACGTCCTATCAGACTTTTACCAGCGATTTCTATACCCATAATCCCGCAACGCTGGCCGCCTGGACTTGGAATGACATTAACAGTCTGATCGCAGTCATCAACCATCGGACCAACGCCAACGGGATCCGGGTCACACAGGTCTATTTATCAATCAACTATATCGATCCTGTTGCGTTGTCCTACACCCCCGATACCGGTTACGGCTCAACCAGCGGGGTCTATCCTGACAGTGGCAATGCCAGCACCTCATTTAAATACAAAGTTGTTTATACCAATCTAAACAACAATCCGCCCTCAACAATTAAAGTTTATATCGACGGCGACGGCGGCCATACCATGACGCGCGACGCCAATACGGAAGATCCGGACTTTAATGATCTCGACTATACCAATGGCGAGCAGTACGTCTATACCGCCGCTTCTCTCTCTTCCGGCCAACACAATTATTATTTCTCTGCATCGGACGGTTCGGATAGCGCCCAGAAGCCGTCTGTCGGTACGTTGGCGGCTCCCGGAGTGGCAATTGCCGCAGGGACCGATACCATCTTGCCGTCGGCAGATAATGCCCTGACGACCGGGGATTGGGGTTTTAATGGGGGTGATGCTTCAAGTGCCCTTGACACAGCCGATGGAAACACGACTTATGCAGATAATGCCCCTTCGGATAATGGAGAGACTCTTTATCTTGATCTGGACGACTCGGCACTGACCGGCTCAATCACCGCCGTTCAGGTCTCGGCAGTAATGTGCGCACCCAGTAGTGCGGCCAGTGTCCGATTGGGCCTTCAATTAAATGGAACAGACTATCTCAGCAGTGCCTTCAGCGTCGCAGTGAGTGCCAGTTGCGCGGCCTATACCACTTATACACCGGCCAGCGCCCTATTCAAAATCAATCCGGATACCGGAAAATCTTTTACTTGGGATGATATCAATCAAGCGCTCGGGATCGTCCTCAATGAGAGCACAAATGCTGTTCGTATTACCCAATTTAAAGTGTTGATTACCCATACACCGGTGATCCTTTCCTTCTCAGATGATCCGGGCTATGACAGTATCGACGGGGTTAATCCCGACTCCGGAAACAACACCACAAGCTTTACCTACAAAGTCATCTATAGCAATGCCAATGGCACCGCTCCGGCCGCCGGGTATCCCAAGGTCCACATCGACGGCAATGCAACCGGCGTTGCAATGACCCTCGATACCAATGTTTCGGATCCGACGCTGCATGACGGGAACTACATCGATGGGGAACAATACACATACACCTATTCAGGAGGATTCCCCACCGGCACCACTCGTAGTTATTATTTTGACGCCTCGGATGGGACTGCCAGCGTCGTGTCCCCGGTCTCCGGGAATTATAGCGGTCCCGCTATTTCCCTACCGGCCGGCAGCTTCATCCTCTATCCAAGCGATTCCGTCGATGGGACCTCCGGGTTCAGCTTCTGCAATTCGGGCTTTAGACGATCTGACTGTTTCGATCCGACAACCGCCCTCGACACCAATGATGGCGATACAACCTATGCTCGGGGGAGGAACACCGACGATTATTTATATATGTCGCTCGACGACGCCCGATCCAATGGACAATTCATCACCTCGGTTCAGGTGAGTGCGATCGTCAGGAGCGAGTCGGGGACAATTAACTTTACGCTGGGGCTCTCCACCGCCGATAATCTCATCGAGGGATCGGTCCTCAGCACCTCCTCAACAACATATACGACCTTGTCAGGGACAGCCTATGGGTTCAATCCATTGACCGGAGCCCCCTGGACCTGGACCGATATCCAAAAATTGATCGCGGTCGTTCATCATACGAATGCCAGCAAAATGCGCGTCACACAACTCTATGTAACCGTCAACTATGGTCCGGTTCAATTACAAACTTCGACCGAGTCCGGTTATATCGCCGATGGGGTGAATCCCGATCTAGGAAATACAAGCACTCAGTTTAAGTTCAAAACTGTGTACTATCAAATTAATAACGTCGCCCCCGCTGCGAACAATCCGAAGGTTCACATCGACGGTAACGCGACCGGCGTCGCAATGACCCTCGACTCCTCCGCCGCTGCAACCCTCCACGATGGAAATTACGCAAATGGAGAGCAATACGTCTATACGGCAACATTGAGCCAGGGAAGCCATACCTATTATTTCGACGCCAGCGATGGGACCAATACGGCGCGGTCACCGGCCGGCACTGCAACCTATAACGGGCCCTATGTCTCCCTTACCGGAGCCTCACCAAACCTCGCCCCTTCTGGACTCACGAGCTCAGGGACGGCAGCCACCACTGGCTGGACCTTCTGCAACTCAACCCCAACCTGTAGCTCCAGCGGCACCAGCACCTATGCCAATGCAGTAGCGCTGGATACAAACGACGGTGATACCTCTTTCGCCAGGAGCACCGTGAACGGTGACCGGCTCTATATGGAGATCGACCCCCCTGCAACGCTACCGGATGCCCTCTCGATTATCTCCGTTCAGGTATCGGTTGTTGCCAGAGACACATCGAGCTCCACGACCACAGGCCTGGACTTCGGATTACGACTCGGCATCACTGATTATCTCTCAGGGTCCACCAAAACCCCGGCCGACGCCTATGGAACACTCTCCGGCACCCTTTACACCACCAATCCAGCAACCGGGGAAAACTGGACCTGGAATGATATCAACGGCATGGGGGCGGTGGTGGTACACCAAACCAACAACAATGAAGTTCGGGTCACCCAACTTTATCTCACCATCACCTATTCGCCGATTAATTTGACCTTTGCAAGTGATCCGAGGTATTTCGACGACGGGGTCGACCCGAATGGTGGGACCACGGGGACATCTTTCAGCTATCGAATCGTATACACACAGGCTTTTGGTGTTGCCCCTGCCGCCGGATATCCCAAGGTTCACATTGACGGCAGCGCAGGAGGGGTCGCCATGACCCTAGACACGCAAGCTTCTGCGGCGCTGCATGATGGCGATTACACCAATGGGGAGCAGTATGTCTACACAACCACCGGGCTTGCAGCGCAAGGAGCGCCCCATAACTATTACTTCGACGTCTCAGACGGCACCAACACGGCCCGGACTCCACTCTCTGGAACCCTGAGCGGGCCGGTCGTCTCCAGCAGTGCGCCGACCCTTTCTTTCGCAAATCAGACCGGCTATACTCTCCGGTCGACCGGGACCGGCACGCTTTCTACCTCCGGAACCAACACTGTGACCGGCACAGGAACGAGCTTTACAACACAGCTTCAAGTCGGCACAACCATTACCACTGCCAGCGGACAGACCCGAACCGTTACTGCAATCAGCAGCAACACCAGCCTAACGGTGGATACCCCCTTCTCCCCCAATCTGTCCGGAACGACCTTCTCGTATGCCGCCTGGTCGGGCACAGGCACTTTGACCACGTCAGGGACAACGACCGTTACCGGGACGGGAACAAGCTTCCAAACCCAGCTTCAGGTTGGATCCACCATCACGGCTGCCGGGCAGACCCGGACGGTGATGACGATTGCGAGCAATACTTCTTTAACGGTCGACACAGCCTTCTCTCCAAACCTCTCCGGAGCGGCATTCACCTCTTTCTTCACCGATCTCCCGCTCCGAGGGGTAGAACCGAACACCGGAACAGTCAGCACGCCGTTCATTTTTAAGATTGTCTATACCGACGCTGACAATAACCCCCCGGTCACGGGCTATCCCCGACTCCTTCTCGATTACAACACGACGGTCTACGCGATGAATCCGGATACAGGTGCCACGGTCACCGGAGCCGGAACGATTTCCTCATCTTCTACCACGGTGACCGGCAGCGGAACGAATTTCTTAGCAGAGCTGGTCGTCGGAGACACGATTACCGCATCCGCTCAAACCAAGACGGTGACCGCCATCGCGAGTGCGACCAGTTTGACCGTCAACTCTGCATTTAGCTCCAACCTTTCTTCAGGAACCTCTTATACCCATAATGGTATCAGCGATGGAAACTACACAAACGGCGAGCAGTATACCGTAACCGTGTACATGGCCGATCCGGGCACCCATGCCTACTCCTTTGATGCTACTGATGGCGTCACACCCGTTGTCTGGCCGCTGAATGGCGACGGCTTCCTCGCCCCCTCAGTGACCGACTCGGTCAGCTCGGGGGTGATTGTCTACCCGGCCAGCCGGAATTCTCAAACATCGGGATTTACTTTCTTAGGAAATGACCAAGATCCCTCCACCGCGCTGGATGCAGGCTATCCCGGCAATGGGACCATCTCAAACGCATCGGGATCGACCACCGTGACAGGAGTCGGATCTAACTTCACCACCATGAGCGTCGGGAGCATCGTCACCGCCGGTTCGCCGCAGCAGAAACGGAGGGTCACCGCCATTGCGAATGACACCTCTTTCACTTCAGCAACTGCCTTCTCGCCCAACCTAAGCAGTGTACCCTGGCTCTTTGACGGCGACATCTCTTATGCACGAGCAACTCGAACGAACAATAAACTGTATATGAACATGGATGATACAGTCCGGAGCACAGCGGTGATTACCTCCGTCCAATCCTTCGCAATTATTCGAGACGCCGGGAGTAATAACATCAACTTCTCAGTCGGCCTTCAAGTCGGCGGAACCGATTATACGAGCGCCTACACAACCCCTGGAAACAGTACTTACACAACCTATGCTAGTACCCTCTACAATAACAATCCAAAAACCGGTGCCGCATGGACCTGGAATGATGTCGCCAGTCTTCTCGGCGTGGTTAAACTGACTAAGCAAGATTGCTTCCGCTCAGGAGGATGCAATGAAGTCCGCGTTACACAGATCTATGTCCAGGTTAACTATAACAGTCTCCCAACCCTCTCTTACTCTCCGGAAGGGGGATATTACGGAACCGATGGTGTCGACCCGGATGGATGGAATCCTGCGCACATCTACACTTATAAAGTTGTCTATGCCAGCGGATCCAATTTTGCCCCGACTTCAATTAAGGTCTATATTGATGGTGTTGGTTTCAATATGTCTCATGATGGCTCCTTTATCACCAATGACCCCTTAAGAAACGGCGATTACACAGACGGAGAACAGTTCTACTACAGCACGACTGCGAATCAGCTTGCGGTCGGATCGCACACCTATTATTTCGTCGCTTCCGATGGAAGCAACACCTATACACTGCCGACCAGTGCACCGAGTGTACCTCTTCCCGGACCGAACGTCTCTGTGAACGAACCGTTCCTACAGTTTTCATCCGCCACCGGATATGGAACCGATGGAGTCAATCCTGACAATGGCGAAAGCGGATCAACTCAGTTTACGTATAAAGTAGTTTATACCCACCCGGACAACAACCGCCCACTGTATGTAAAGGTCCACATCGATGGTGATTCGGGGCGATTAATGAGCCTGGACAGCAGCGCCTCAGCCGCACTTAAGGATGGCAACTATGTCAATGGAGAACAATATACCTATAGTACCAACCTTGGTATTGGGAGCCATACATATCTTTTTGAAGCCTCCGACGGAGGCAAACAGGTCTTTTTACCGCTCGTTCCCTCATTAGGAATCTTCTCTGGGCCGACCGTGACCGATTCAGTTGCTCCAAATGCGGTTACCAATTTGGCAATCAGCGCCCGGACACCGAATTCTACAACCTTGACATGGACTGCGCCGGGAGATGCAGGAACCGGATCGGGATGTCCCTGCGGAACGGTAACATCCTATAACATCCGGTATTCAACATTAAAGATCGTTGATGATGCTGCCACCCCAGCGGTCGGGGAGGTCCGATTCTCAAATGCAACGGCAGCGACGACCGCACCGACGCCTCAGTCGGCCGGCTCGACAGAAACCTTCACGATCCAAGGGCTGAATCCGAATACCCCCTATTACTTTGCGCTAAAAAGCAGCGATGCGAAACCGTGGACCTCTCCACTATCGAATGTTGTTAATGCGGCAAGCAGCCCCCCCATCCCGGCCACCAACTTACTCAGCGGTTGGAACATGGTCTCCGTCCCAATGACTCCAAGCCCTGCCGACGTGGCAACCGTTTTTGGATCGAGTGTCGGGGTCCCAGTAAATGTAAAAAAGTGGGTCTCGACCGGAACGACCAATCAGACCGGATCGTTCGATCTTCTTTCTGCAACAGATACGGTTCTGCCTGGGGTTGGATATTTCCTCGAATCCCCTGACGACACACGATTCCTAAACCCCGCTGGGTCTGCTAATTCGGCCGCGACCTTCACAATCCCACTTAGCCAGGGGTATAACATCATCGGAAACCCCTATACCAAAGATGTCAGTCTAGATACCACTTGCGTTGGTCAAAACGGTGGGACAGGGACCTGCACTTCTTCCGCTAATGCCGCTAATTTTAAATCATATGCCAATGCCGTAGCCGCCGGTTGGGTCGGGAATGCGCTCTACCGATGGGATGGCGCTGCCTACACGTTTAAGACTTATAATGATCCTGATCCAGCACAAAAAGCGACTTTGCAACTCTGGCAGGGCTACTGGCTGCAGGTGACTGACGCAAATGCGGCAAATACTTATAACCTGATTGTTGTGAAACCATAAATCAAAGGGGAATCGATGAGGCGACTTTTCTTTATCTTAGCGATTTTGATGAGCACGATGGGAATCTCTTCCATCAGCTGGGCCCTTGATTGGTATATGGTTCTAAATTTCTCGACCCCGGATCCTTTCGCACCCAATGGTGTATTTCAAAGCAGACTCATTTTGGGCGTCGATAGAACCGCTGATGATGCTTTCAATAATCAGTGGGACACCGTTGCTTTCCCTGCAGGTCCGCTACAAACGACATTTCCCCATCCGGAATATATGAATAGCACCAGCTATACGGCCGGAAGCGAATGGCTCTGGCAAGACATTCGAAGCAGCAACGAGCCCTCTCACACCTGGGATATCGATGTCTCCTCGGACCGCCTTGGAACCGACACGATACTCACCTGGACTCTCAATGCTTCTAACAACCTCTGCCAACATCCAATTGTACGGCTGACGGATACAACCCGCGGCGTCACAACCGAGATCTCTCCTGGAGGAGGCTCCTATGCTTTCCCGAACGGGGTCGATCCGACACGATTGGTTGTCAATTTTATACAAGGCGCCGCTGCGCCTCCGCCGGCGCCGCCATTAAATCTCTGGAGTCCGCGACACGGTAAAGAGACCATCCTTCTTTCCTGGTCGAACCCAAATGAACCAAATCTCCTTGGATATCATCTCTTCCGCCGGACATCTGGCCAAACGGCATATACTCGCATTACATCCTTGCCAATCACCTCACTTAGCTTTTTAGATGGAAATTTATCATCAGGAGAGACCTATATTTATAAGGCAACTGCAGTAAATTCGGATGGCTGCTCCAGCGGAGATTCCAATGAAATTTCAGTTGCATTAAATTGACAAAAAAGAGGTTCCATGATTGATTTAAAATAGGGATATAAAGGAACCCATGATGAAACCGATTTTTCTGATCTCACTCATTTTTCTACTCGCCGCTCCGAAAGTGTCCTGGGCAGCAGGAAATCAAGTCAACAAAACGCTGACCATTAACTCCGGTATGGGCGTTAACAATGGCTCCAATAAAAACCTGTCCACCAGCGATAATGCCGGAACTGCATGTGCCGGTGGAAATGCCGGAAGCTGCGGAACTTTTGGTGGTGCAACGGGACCCTTCGCCGATACAAGCGATCCTTTTAATACCAATGACGATTGCTCCCCATCCGGCTTTGGAAACTTTTGCTCCTCTGCTTTTGATCCTCAGCTCCCGGGCGGATTTAACTTGATTGACAACCGCTTCGGCAGGGGAGCTCCCTGTGGACCCAATGACCACAGCGGTCCCCCTTTTCCCTATCCCTGCCAAACAAAGGGTTCAATCAACCAGATCATACCCCTTGGAATCGATGACGCGACTTCCTCTAAAATCGTGATTCTCAGTCCTCCCAGCCTTGGAGCAATTGGTCAGCCATTTTATCAATTCAGGTCGGATACATTCGGGACTCTGAGGGTTCACCACATCGAATATGGCTTTGACCTCAACGAAGACAATGAACAACAATTTAAGATCTTCTTTGTTATTGATTCCACAACCGATGCCAATGGGCAGATGGTCGGGAATGCCGTCGGCACACTGAAGATGACACTGAGTGAAAGCCTCCCTTCTAACTGCTCTATTACATCCAGCAAAAGCTCATACACCGGTCGGTTTGAATCCGGGCCAACGGGTGTAATCACCTGTGTCGATGCAGCCGGAAATCTCTGTCAAGGCTCTCAATTTAATCCAGGACTGTTCAGCAATTCTTCAGGAGCTGTATGTCCTCCTTAAATTCCAACAAATTAATAAAGTCAATCAATCATCATTTAATAATTCTTTTTCTGAGCCTGACGTTCTGGGGAATTCTCCTGCTTTCTCCCACAGGGAGTCGCGCTGATTGCACGGTCGCCGGAGGAGTCGGCCCGGCGGAGAGCGCGACGAAAACCGAATGCACCGGCCTCTTCGCCAATCCGCAGTGCCCCAATTGCCCCGGCTACAGTCCCGTATTGATGCTTCGGCATGTCGATCCGACCCTTTGTCCAGTCGGACCCTGCGTAAGCCCATTCTTTAACCGATCGGGACCAGGCGCCTTGACTGACAACATGTTTGGGATTATCTCTACGGCAGATCCGGGTCCTGACACTGTTTTAGGAACAGGGGATGACGTGGCCACGTATAAATGCGGCAGAACGGTCGGCTCAATTACCAACAACCTCGCCGGCCTGAACTGCGGTGACATTCGCTTCAACCCCGACAGCCAGGGGATGAGCATTCCGAGCGGAGGAAATTCCCTTCAACCATTCACCAGCTCTTTCCCAACTCAGATCGACGTTTGCGCTGCCGGCGGGACCGATTGCCTCTCCGGAGGGGTGCAACAGACCGATCCACACATGGGTTATCTCGCCGATAATGTCTTTCATTGGGCCTCCTGCGCCAGCGTTTCCGGCCCGCCGGCCCCTCCCGGCTGCACCACCAGCAGTCAAACCGAGCACCAGGTGGTGAACTATATCTCGGGCGGCTCCGGGAGTCTGGACAGCCCCGGTTCAGGAGATCAAGAAGCGAATTTTACGACCAATTGGCAGACCAACAATACCGGCCCAACAACCTTTGATAACCCGAAGATTAACTGGACTCAGTACGTCCATTCTCCCGGCGCGTATGCCGATCAAGGCGACATGGAACAGGATGACAGCGGCACCCTTCAATATAGCGGGAACAACTCAGTTTTGCCCTCTGTTACTTACCCTGCCGGACCCCTTGGGATAGGATCAACCAGTCCATAATCATCTCTCTTGTCTCCCTTATCTAAGGGCCTTTCTCGCTCCCCTCTCGACACAATAGCCATAAAAGGGTATGATGCCTCAAAGCTTACCGTTGACCTTGTCCGGATTCTCAGAAATATGGATCATTCAGAGAAAAAAAAGGATCTCTCAATGCAGTGGGCCTCTTCCCTGAGTCAAGACCGAGACGTCCAAAGCGCATCGAAACGACTTGTCCAACAGATCCACGCTCAAATCGGGAAAGACCCGGTTGATCTCGCCTTTCTCTTTACCTCCTCCCATTTTCAGCATGACGATGAGAGTATTCTCGAAACCATCACTGGATCATTACAGTGTCGAACATTAATCGGCTGCTCAGGCGGAGGGATTATCGGAGGAGGGAAAGAGGTTGAACACCGTCCGGCCATGGCGCTCACCGTCGCTCGCCTCCCGGGGGTCGAGATGACCCCTTTCCATTTAGACTCCTCAGACCTTCCGGATCTCGATGCAAGTCCCAAAAAGTGGGAAAGCTGCTTCGGGATCGCGGCTGACCGGCAACCTCATTTTATCCTCTTTGCAGATCCATTCTCATTCGAAGCGGAGAAAGGCCTCATCGGACTCGATTTCGCTTATGCGGCCGCGACCAAAATCGGCGGATTGGCAAGCGGAGGAAGCAGTGCAGGACAGAATGGGCTCTTTCTGAATAGAACGGTTTATCGGTCCGGCCTTGTCGGCGTTGCGCTGAGTGGAAATGTTGAAATCGATACCATCGTTGCGCAGGGCTGTCGACCGATCGGAACCCCGCTTCCGATCACACAATGTAACCGAAATCTCCTCATAACACTTGACCACAAGCCGCCGATTGAAGTGCTGCAGGAGCTCTATGAGCAACTCAGCGAGGAGGACCAAAAGTTAATGCAGCACTCCCTCTTTCTCGGGCTCGCGATGACGCCGTTTAAAGATACATTGGTGAGAGGCGACTTTCTGATCCGGAACCTGGTCGGGATGGATTCGAAGAGCGGAAGCCTTGCAGTGGGGGCCCTCCTTCGGGAAGGGCAGATGGTCCAGTTTCATTTACGGGATGCCGAGACTTCGGCCGAAGACCTAAAGTGGTATCTGACGCAATACCAAATAGAGGGCAAAGCGCGATCGGCAAGAGGGGCCCTCCTCTTCTCCTGCCTCGGTCGCGGCGAGCACTTATACGGCGAGTCGAATCACGACAGCAACCTGTTTCATTCTCAGATTGGTCCCCTTCCATTGGGAGGTTTCTTCTGTAATGGAGAGATCGGCGCCGTAGGGGGATCAACCTTCCTACATGGCTACACCAGCTGTTTCGGCATCTTTAAAGGAAAATAGTCACCCGAAAAGCGGCGGCTAATCACTTCCTCCCCTACCGACCAAAAACAGCTCCGATACCAAAGCTGAATCCAACGGAGGGTTCTCGGTCTGCTTGTCCCGGCGGCCAGAGGTGTATGTGCTCATCCTCCAATACCGGCGTGATTCTTTCTGCCTCACCGAATCGTTCATCTCTCCCCCCCTGGACGGTGCCGACTGCGGTGAGGCGCCGGCCGCTTCTGAAAACGGCGGGATCAAGAAAGGAAGAATGAATCAGAATAAAACGCCCATTCGATTCATCGATCGGAACAGGCGCCCGGTTGGACCCGAGCGGTTTTTGAAGGACCTCGATCTCCGTTTTATCTTTCAAGTTGCGGGTCTCAATGATTTCTCCGCCGATTAAGATCGATCTCCCCCGATAGGCATCTGGATTTTTCTGGATTTCCTCAAAGGTCAACTTTTTGTCGATCTTCTCTTCGAATTCTTTCGGAATGACCTTTGGGCCGCAGGCAGCGACCCAAAGCACAAGAAAGAGAAAAAGAGGGAAGGTTTTCCATCTGGTTTTCAAAAACGCTCTCATCGATAACCTCTTCCCGCCGGTCAGGCGCCCTACCCTATTTCCCTTCCAACGTCCGAATGTAATGAATAATCATCCATGCTTCTTCTTCGGTCACATAACGCGGTATATAGGAAAACATCCCCGTATCGGGGATTCCATACTTAATCGTCCAGAAGAGCTCCCCATCGCTCCGAAGCCGTTGGAATTGCGGATCTGTAAAATTGCGCGGAGGAGGACTCAGCATTACCCCCGCCTCCCCATCGCCATGTCCACCCATACCATGACAGACATAGCAGTTTCCCTTTCCCTCATAGAGCGCCTTCCCATTCGAGATGGCATCTCCCGAGAGACGAATCGGATTCTTAAGCGCTCGAGCATCCGAGGGCGCACGGGGCCGGGTTAGATCGAAGGCCGAGACCATCGGATCATCACTGGAAGAGGTCACGAACGCATTCGTCATAATATGGATGAGACCGGCCATGACAATAATCATCGACAATAACGTCAATAGAATACGAAGTGGGCTCATTTTTCGTTTTTTCCCTCTGAGAGCTGAAGCGTGACTTCAGCCTTCGTGTTCTTATCAGCAATGATTGCAAGTGAGCTCGACAGCTCCCGAATCGTGAAGCGGCCGAAAAGAAGCCCACCCTTCTCCCCGATGACCGTCTCCTGTCTCCTCGAAAAAAATCCTTCTGGTTTCCCATTTCCCCGGTCTAAAAAACCAAGGTAACGGATCTCCGCCAGCTCCCCTTTTGCTTGCGCGAACGCCAACTCCTCCGGCGTCGGTGCCGCCATGGGAGGGGGAAGCGGCGACGGCACAGGGGTCGGCGCAGAAGGGGGCCGGCGCGGCACGACAGGCCGAGGATCGGCAGAAGTCGGCGGTTTCGGCTCGGCAAGGGGAGCAAAAATATTCTTCACCTCCTCCGGAGAGGAAGGAGGATTCGATTCGAACAACTCTGTCCGAATTTTCATCGGGGCGTCGTCCTCTTGCTTTTTTGCAGTTTGGACAGTCGCTCCCTTTATATATTTCAGCGGTGCGCGTTTGGGACCTTCATCAAGGACCATTCGATAAAAAATCAGTCCTCCCCAAAGAACCAATAGAGCAATTAAGAGTCCCTTTTTTTGATCCATTCCTTCCCTTTATCCGACACTCAAAAACAATCTTCTTTAAGAAGACCTCCCCCGGGCTGCCGGGTGAGCACTCTTATCAGACCCGGCCTCGCGCAGATAGGCGGCGATCCGAAGCTGAAGCTGAATCGCTTCCCCCTCTTTGAACGCAGAGGCTAGAACCAGATTTTCAATGATTAAGAAGTGTCGTGATCTTTCCAAGCGATAAATGAAATTTCGAATATCCGGATAGTGGCCCTTTACATTGAAAGCAATCCCCACCTTCATCAGCCCCGGCACATCGACTTTCTCTGGCTGATAAGAGATGGAGGGGATCGAGAGGCGGTTCGATCCGGCCGTTTCTGAGATAAAGGAAACCAGCTCGGGCAGGGCCGTCTCCTTCGGAAGATTTTCACGAAAGAGAACCAGATCTTGTTGTGCCGACTTCAGCAGGGTCAACTGGCTGATCTTAGGCCGTTCAGCCTGCCATGCAGCTTCCTTTGTGTCAATCTCCGTTTGAAGAGGCACCACCATCCCCAGGTGGACGAAGAGAAAGACGCCCCCCAGCAAAGCGAGGAGTAAAAGAGAGCGCCCAAAATGGGTCATCAGCCACTTACCGGAAGAGATCATTTTCCTTCCCTTCTGGAATTGTACTTAAATCGGATGGAGAAATTCACCCCTTTTTTCCCCTCTTTTTCGAGATCCCCCTGTTCTGTGAGGAAGACCTCTTCGAAGGGATCGCTTTGAAGGCGTCCGACAAATTGGGTAACCTCTTTCAATGAAGGCGCCACCCCTCCGAGAACGACCAGCCCGCTATTAAAATCGGGCTGAACACGGGTGACAGAGACCTTTGAGGGAACACGTCCCTCCAAATCCGACAAGAAGGTCGTCCAAGAAAAGCGCCTCTGTTTCAGGAGCTGGTTGGCCACCCGAATCTCCTTCTGCATCGACTTCTCAGAATCATCGGAGACATTTCGGCCCATTTTCCCGATCTCTCCTTGAAGCTGTTGTTTTTCCTTCAACACCCGCCCGATGCGAAGGTCAAAAGCCGCGTTACTCTCCTTTAAATTAAAAAATTGGAGGACGTCGAGGCCGATCAGGAAAATCAAAACCAGGGCAAGCAGTGAGAGGCCGATGCCGACCGCCCTTCTCTTGATGAAATCGCCCGATGCCAGATTAATGGTAAACCGATCCAAGCGGTTATCCTCCCACTGCGGCGGCCGCCGCGGACATCAGACGCATCGCCCACTCGGACGAGTCCGAACCGGGCTGGGGAATGGAACGGAGGATCTGTGAGGGATTCAGCAGGACCGGGGTAAGATGAAACATCTCCTGAGAGCGTCTCTCCGAGATCGGCGCCTGATCGGTCAGAAGGAAGAGATGGGTCAGCTGCTGAAGGCGGGTTCCAGCTCCATCATAGAAGGAGAGGGAGCTGCCGAGCTCCTGAAAAAACCGCTCCGCCGCCTGGTCGGGCTCTTCCTCTTTTTGAGGAAACTCCTTCACCCGGATAAAGCTGAGCAGCCCTCCCTCGAAAATTTGAATGGTTAAGCTCTGATCGAGCAGATAAACGAAAAGAAAATGGCCCTTCTCCCCGACGTTCTTTACGATTGCAGGCTGGAATAAATTAAAAGCGAAAAAAGAGGAAGGGGCGATCTGACGCACTTCGATGGCACGCTCTCCATCCAGCATCTCATACTGCTCGATCACCTCTTTTTTCACCGCCGTCGCGAGAATCCGGACGTCCGTTTGCCGGCGGGCCAACACCTGATACGAAAACCGCGAATCCCCTAAGGGATACAAAAAGGTCTTCTCCATATGCCACTGAATCAGCCGCTCGAAGTCTTTCCGGTTTTTCGGAACCTGCTGGAGATCGAGCAACAGGGTTCGGACAGCCGCATCCGGAAGACCGAGCGTCAGAGCACGCAGCCGCCGGAAAGGGCCCAACACGGAGCGAACCGCCTCCCGCCACCGGTCCATTTGAAGAATATTTTTCTCCACCGGAGAAGGATGGCAGACCCCTCTCTCCAACGGCTCGACGGCGCCCTGCCGCACCTCCACCCCCTCTCCCCGCTGAATCACCGAAGCAATGGAGAGGTGGGTCGGTCCGATCGACAGGCCGATGCGATCCCGTTTCAAAAATCCCATTCTGTAGCCTCGTTCTAATTAATCTTGATTATTCTTTACCGGTGCATCATTGGATAAACGTCACCCGGTTGATCTCTTTCAGGGTCGTCTCATCGCGGAGCACCTTCTCCATTCCGGCCTGTCGAAGGGTCGTCATCCCCTCCGCCAACGCGGCCCGCCGCACCTCGGAGGTCGGCCGCCGCTCCAGAATCATCTCCCGAATGGTATCGGAGAGGTTTAAGAATTCCGTGATCGCCAGCCGTCCTTTAAATCCGGTCCCATTACATTCCGGACATCCCTTTGGAAGGGAGAAAAGCCGATCCCGGTATTCCGCGGGATCAAGCCCGGAGATCTCCAGCAGCTCCGGAGGAAGCGGCGACTGCTCTTTGCAAGCGGTACAGAGGGCACGAACCAACCGCTGGGCCAAGATACAATTCAGAGAGGAAACGAAATTATACGGCTCGATCCCCATGTTGACGAACCGTCCGATGACATCGAACGCATTGTTCGCGTGAACCGTAGTAAAGACCAGATGCCCGGTCAGCGCCGACTGAATGGCGATATGGGCGGTCTCCGCATCCCGAATCTCTCCGACCAGGATCTTATCGGGATCGTGGCGCAGAATCGATCGAAGCCCGCGCGCAAAGGTCAACCCTTTCTTTTCATTGACGGGGATCTGGACCACATCCTGCAACTGATATTCGACCGGATCTTCAATCGTGATGATCTTGTCCTCACGGGTGTTGATCTCGGTCAATGCCGCATAGAGGCTCGTCGTCTTTCCGCTTCCGGTCGGCCCGGTCACCAACACCATCCCGTAAGGCTCCATGATTGCTTTGCGGAATCTCCGCAGGTCTCCCTCGTTGAAGCCGAGCCGATCGAGACGCAGTTCATTCAGTTCGGCGGTAATATATTCCTTGTCCAAAATTCGGATCACGACATCTTCCCCGAAGACGCTCGGAAGGATCGACACGCGGAAGTCGACTTTCCGCGCCTCCAGCCGCATCTTGAACCGGCCGTCCTGCGGTATTCGCTTCTCGGCGATGTCGAGCTCAGAGAGGACTTTGATCCGGGTAATCAACGCCGAATGGAATTTAATATCGAGCGGATCCATCGCGCGGTAGAGGATGCCGTCGATCCGGTATTTCATCAAGACCTGATTTTCACTCGCCTCGATGTGGATGTCACTCGCACGCTTGTGAAGCGCGTTGAGGATTAAGGTGTCGAGCAGCTTAATGACAGGGCTGCTGTCTTTGCTCACCTTTTCGATCGAGAGGATCTCTTCCCCTTTGTCGTCCTCTTTGATTAAAACAGGTCTGAAGTCGGCCTGAATCTGCTGGAGAACCTGGCCGGAGCCTTCGCTCCGCTTCAACACCTCTACTAAGGCGGTCCGCGTGCTAATACCGAAAGTGATCTTCTCCTTTAAGATCAGCTCCAGCTCATCCATCGCCGCCATCTTCGTCGGATCGGAGATGAGGATAATCACCCTCCCCTCCTGCTCGCCGTAAGGGACAAAGGGATATCGATACATCAGCTCTACCGGGATCTTCTTGAAATAAGCGGTGTCGATTTTAAAATGATCGAGCGGATAATATTTCAGATGGTACTGCTCGGCGAGGGCCTCGGCGAGGTCTTCTTCGGTGATGAGCCCCTTATCAATCAACGCTTCGCCCAGCCGCATCCCCCGGCCATTATACTCCTCTAGCGTCTGCTCCACCTGCTGGACGGTCAGCTTTCCTCGTTTTACCAACAAGGAGCCGAGGGGAGGACGTTGTGCGAAAGGTCTCATGCCGTCTCTCTCACAAAACTAATTGTTTCATTACAACCTTTAATCATCGGATCGTCCCCGCCAAGTGGAAAATCGGAAGGTACATGGCGATCAAAATCATCGCCACGAGCGAGCCGATCGTCAGAAGGAGCACCGGCTCCACCCAGGTTGTCACCCGGGCGAGGTAGAGGTCGAGCTCTTCTTCGTGGAAGTTGGCCACCTCGCTTAACATCTCTTCCAACGACCCGGTTGACTCCCCCACGGCAATCATCTCGGTTGAAATCTTGGGGAAGAGACCGATCTCGGAGAGAGCGGCCGAGATCGCAATTCCCCCTTTAACCGCTTCCCTCGCCCGGTTGATCTGGAGGCGGACAACCCAATTGGTCATGGCAGCTCCCACCATCTCAAGCGCCTCCACTAACGGGATACCGCTCTTTAAAATCGTCGAAAGGGTCCGGGTGATCCGGATGAGATGATGTCGCCGAAGAATCGGACTGACGAATGGGACATATAACGCGAGACGGTCGGCCTGGGTTCTCCCCCAGCGACTTCGAACCACTCTCCACAACAGAAATCCGGCGGCGAGAAGGCCGATCAGCAGAAACAGACCATTCCCCTTAATGAATTGAACGAAGGTGAGCAAAAAGCGGGTGAATAAGGGAAGCTCCGTTTTTGAGCCTTCATAAATTTCCGAGAAAGAGGGCATCACATAAATCAACAAAAACCCAAGAACGCCGAATCCGATCACAAGCAGAAAGGAGGGATAGGCGAGCGCCGAGACCACTTTTTTTCGGACCTCCAGGATCTTTTTCTGATAATCCATGAATCGGCCGATCACCTCCACCAAATTTCCGCTCTTCTCTCCGGCCCGCAGCGACGACACATAGAGCTCCGAGAAATAGGCCGGGTGCTTCGACATCGCGTCGGCCATCGAGCTGCCGCCTCGGATGTCGCGCTGGACCCCCTTTAACGCTTCGACGAACCCGGGCTGACTCCCCCGCTCGATGAGGATATCGAGCACCTTCATGATGGGGAGACCGGCTTTGAGGAGGACCATCAGCTCCTGGTTAAAGACGAGAAAGTCACGCGGGGAGAGCTTTCTCGGGAAGGTCGGAAGGGCGAGACCGAATCCCCGGTGGATCGAGAGAACAAGATATCCTTCCCCTTCAAGGCGATTTCGAAGAAGCGCTTCATTCTCCGCCTCTTCCTGCCGGGCGAGAACGGTTCCATCCCCTTTGGCAATCCGATATGAAAAAAGAGGCATCTTTAAGACCAGAAAAAACAATAAGCGGAAAAGAGACAGAAAGGGGAAGGGGGGATCGGACCGCTCACCCCTCGTATTTTATACCCCATCTTCCTCACTCCTTTTTGCCTCCTCCCAAAGGGAATCCATTTCCTCTAAGGAGAATGATTCAAGCGGGCTCCCCCGCCGTGCCGCCTCGACCTCCATCGCCTGAAAGCGATCGGTAAACCGTTGAATCGTTCCTCGAAGCGCATCTTCGGGACTGATTTTAAGGAAACGCGCCGCGTTCACGACAGTAAAGAGAAGATCCCCCAGCTCCGATTCGATATGGGCGGCATCCCCTTCTACGACCGCAGTCCGAAGCTCCTGAAATTCTTCTTCAATTTTACCAAAAACCGGCTCAATCGTCTTCCAGTCGAACCCGACGCGGGCTGCCCGCGCTTGAATCTGGTGGGCGCGCAGGAGCGCCGGAAGCTGGCGCGGGATGCCCTCCAGCACCGATTTGCGGGATTGATTCCCCGCCTCTTTTTTCTTCATCTCCTCCCATCGGGTCAACACCGTTTTGCTATCGAGGGGTGCCGATTCTCCCGGGTCGGGAGCAAAGACATGCGGGTGGCGGCGGGTCATCTTTTCGATCGATGTCTTTAAGACCGCCTCGATGTCGAATTCGCCCCGCTCCTTTGCGATCTGGGCATGAAAGAGCACCTGGAAGAGCAAATCTCCCAGCTCTTCGCAGAGCGGCTCCGCCCTTCCCGACTCAATCGCCTCAAGCACCTCATAGGCCTCTTCGATCAGAAACGGCTTCAACGATTCGGGCGTCTGCGCCCGATCCCACGGACATCCCCGCTCCGATCGAAGCCGGTCCATCAGGGCAACCAGTTGATCGAATGCTTCCGACATACCACTCCCTTGATTTTTCGATCATTATACAATCTTTGAAGAGAGATGCAAGGGGGAAGGTGCTCCGGAAGGTTCCACGGAAAATGGAAGAAACCCCTTTTGGAGATGGGCCTCGCGAAAGCGTGAGCGGGATCACTCTAGGAATTTTTATTTAAAAAATAAGTCAATTCCTAATTGATATCAAATGGAGAATCGGTTTATTCTGATCCTCAATTATAATTAGATTCATCTATTCCCATCTTAGATCAGTCTCTCTTAACAAGAAATTCTCCGAATCTTAATATCCGATTAATCTATTTCGTCTTAAATTAGGTAAGCGCACGTCGAAAAGGAGTGAGCCTATGAAATGGATCGTTGTCTTCTTCTTATTTTTTCTCTTTACCACCGCTTCGGCCCAGGCCACTTCAGACACCTTCGACCGGCCCAACAGCACTGATTTGGGAAGCGGTTGGAACGAATATCTTATTAACTTAGATATTTTCAACAACCAGCTCCGAAACAGCAATGCTGGCAGCAAAGCGACCCAGTTTACCCCGGCGATTGGTCCGAATCAGGATGTTTCGACCGACTGCAAGGTGACGGCGGCCGGCAACATGTGCGCGGTAATGGCGAGATGGGCCGACGCAAACAATTTTTATTATGCGCGGCTTGACGCCAGCGCAGGAGACATCAAGCTCTTCAAGGTCGTGAATGGCGCTTCCACCCCGCTTGGAACGGCCGTCCGGAGCTTACAGCTCAACACCTATTATAAAATTCGCCTTGTCTTCAGCGGAAGCTCACTCAAGCTCTACTTTGCCAACGAATCGACCCCGGCCCTCTCTGTCACCGACACATCGCTCACCGCAGGAAATTATGCCGGGATTCGTTCTTATGCCTCCGCCGCCGATACCACCTGGTTTAACAATTTCAGCGCCGTATCGATCAATCGCCCGCCGGTCGCCCGCCTCTCCAATGCCCCCGCATCCGGAGAGGCCCCGTTGACAATCCACTTTGACGGTACCGCCTCCTCGGACGCCGATGGAACCATCGCCGCGTATCGCTGGGATTTTGGAGACGGAACCACCGAAACGGCCGCCGCAGTCGACCATACCTATTACACCGCCGGAACCTATACCGTGAAATTGACCGTGACCGACAACGCCGGAGCGACGGCTTCGACTCAAGTGAAAATCACGACCGACTCGATCTGTCCGGGCCCCACACGGCTCCCCTACATCGCTTTTATGACCCCCACATCGGCCACGCTCGCCTGGGAGTGCGACACCGACGGCACCGTCACATGGGGGGCCGGTACAACGATGAACCACCAGAAGGGAAGCGCCGGCTTCTCCGCCTTTGGAGATGGGTTTAATGTTCCGGATGCCACCACGATCGGGCATGGCTGGGATGAATATCTTCCCGACTTTAAAATTATTTCTAATCAGATCGTCAACCTCGATGCCGCCGCACAAGAGGCGCGGATCACCAAACACCTCGGGCCGAATCAATCGGTCTCAGCCGACTGCATGGTCAAGGAGGTTGGAAACAGCTGCGGGGTAATGGGGCGGTGGCTCGACCCGAACAACTATTATTATCTCCGCCTTGATGCCGGACAGCAGAACATCCGTCTGATGAAAAAGGTGGGAGGGGTCTATACCACGCTCGCGACGGCGAACCGGTCGCTGACATCGGAAACATTCTACCGGCTCCGCTTGGAGATCCATCAGCAGCAGCTCCAGGCCTTTTTCGCCGATGAGACGACCCCAGCCATCACGGTCGATGATTCCAGCCTGGCGCAAGGCGACTTCGCCGGGATTCGATCATACGCCACCGCCGCCGCGATGACCTTTTTCGATAACTTCGAAGCAAAGGGGGACCTCGGGAACAGACATTTCGTCACCCTTCCCAATCTTCGCTCGAACACCCTTTACACCTATCGGGTCGTCGTGAACGGAGTGACGTTCGGAGAGGGGACCTTTCGGAGTGCCAAAGCGCCGGGGAGCAATCAATTTAATTTTGTCGTCTTCGGAGATTGCGGCAGCGGCATGCCGGCCCAGGACTCCGTTGCCGCGCTGATGGAAAAACTCTCCTTTTCGTTCGGGCTGATCCCCGGGGATGTCATTTACGATCGGGGCACGGAAGCGGAGTTCGATCCGCATTATTTTACCCCCTATAAAAATGTAATCCGCCACCTGCCTATTTTCCCCGTCGTCGGCAACCATGATGTCCTCGACAACAATGGCGTCTCTTTCAAATCACATTTCTATCATCCCAAAGAAAATCTCTATTATGACTTTCACTGGGGGGACACCCATTTCATCGCGCTCGATTCGACTTATGCTTCCTTCCACTCTCCCGATCCGAAACAGCTCGCCTGGCTGGAGCAGACGCTCGCCGCCAGCACCGCCAAATGGAAAATTGTTTACTTCCATCATCCCCCTTACAGCAATGGGGAGTATGGGAGTGAATCACATGCCTTGAACAACTTCGTTCCCCTCTTCGAGAAATATGGCGTCCGGGTGGTTTTTAACGGGCACGCCCACTCCTACGAGCGGACGCATTCGATGAATGGGGTGACCTATATCGTCACCGGCGGGGGCGGCTCCCCGCTCACCGAGGTGGGATCGAGCGCTTTCACCGCTTTTTCAGCATCGAGCTATCATCTGATTTTAGGAGAGATGGCCGGCGATACCCTCACCCTCAAAGCAATCGATCCGACTGGGGCGGTTTTTGATACGGTGACGATTAAGAGATAGAAGAAAGATCTTCCGACGGAAATATTGAATTAGCATGAAATAGAAATTGCAGGTGTATTGATCAATGTTTGATAGACAACGCAATACCGCTCGGTCAGTTTCATCAGCAACGCCAGTTGTTCAGGCGTCGCATCGCTCTCCAAGTCGAATTTGAGCCGAATTTTTTGAAAACCGACCGGCGTCTCCTTGTCGACGGCCAGCGTGCCTCGAAAATCGAGGTCGCCTTCTGCACTCACGGTTGCATCGCGTAAAGGAACCCCGATCGCCGTGGAGACCGCCCTCAACGTCACCCCGGCACATGCGACCAACGCTTCGAGCAACATATCGCCCGAACAGGCCGAAAGCCCATCCCCTCCCGTCGCAGGGTGAAGACCCGCTTCAACCAGGGCCTTTCCGGTTTAAATCTTACAGGTGATCCCCTCCCCAATTCTTGATTGCGCTCTCAGCGTCACCATGGCCGATTGCGGCTGATCTTTATATCTCTGCTTCAATGGAGCTTGGAGTTCCTTCAGCTTCTGCGCATCCATCATTAACCCCTGCAATTAAAATTCCAAATTGGAATAATAAGAAGTCTAGTGATTGTCGCTGTGAGTGTCCCCGCAATGCCCACTCCCCACGTCTGGCGGCGAGCAGCCATCTAATACTCCGCCGGAGACAGGGTTTCCATGATCTTCCGACTGAGGGGAATAAATATCTCGATTCTCCCGACCCCTGAGGTGCGATGCCTGGACCGTGGGAGAACGGTAAAACGCGCCCAGAAAAAGCGGTCCAAGAACTGGCACTAACAGCACCACAGACCAGAAAATCTTTTCAGCGACGCGCCCCGGTTTTCGCCAAACATAGATGATACAGGCAAGCGAAACGAGACCGGACAAAATCAAGAGATTCCTTGGCTCAGGGCTCCAAAAAGAGCCACTCTCCAGAAACTCAAGCGGGGTAGGTGTGTTTATTAATTCTTTCATGAAGAATTTAGCACCAATGAGTGCCTTACAATGTCTCAGACAGCATGCCGCTACGGGAAGTGATGCCCCCAACTTGAATTGAACTGTCTGAAATACGGAGGAAACGAGACCGAATAAGAGCGAATTCAGAGCAATCGGGTCCTTCGAAGAAAACCCCGCTACCACTCATTATAAGAAGTCCCATTCGTCCCAATAATATCGCTGCCGGAGTGGACGTCGTAGACGCCCGATTCGTCTCCTTGGGAGAGATACAGCTCCACCCAGCTGGTGGTGGCGCCGGTAAAGGGATCGTTCGGGATCGATCGGAGGTAGCCCTTTTCGACCAGGTCGGAGAGGGCCGCGGGGTATTTCCCTTGGTCGGCCCGGTACTGATCGATTACGTCTCGAAAAATGTAGAGGTCTCTCTTGAGCGCCGCTTCTTTTGCTTTGACGGTGGCGAGGCGATACGACGGCTCGGCGAGGGTGACGAGGATGCCGACGATCGCCACCACGACCATCAACTCGATCAGGGTGAAACCCTTCTGCGAGCCGGTGCTGACCTTTTGATGCAGTTGATGGAATCGTTTCAACATATCGGTTGGATTAATCTCCTCGAATCACGACCGGCTGAATCCCTTCCGTGGGCAACGTTTGTGGAAGATGACGGGCCGCCTCTTGCGCTTCCCGCTCTGAGCGGAATGGGCCGACCCGGACCCGGTGGAACCGTCCGGTGTTCGTCTCGACCGTCTCTACAAAAGCGGTCTGGTAATATTGGCCGGCCTTCTCTTTAATCCGAAGCGCATTCTCTTTTGATTGATACGATCCGAGCTGAACCAGGAATCCTCCCACCCCCCGAGCCGGGACGGCGAAGCCGATCACCTCGATTTCGACCTCGGCGGTCCCCTCTTCGATGATCCCCAGCGCTTTTGCCGCGCCGTAGGAGAGATCGAGGATTCGCCCTCCGACAAACGGGCCCCGGTCATTGACCCGGACCTGAACGCTTCGATGGCTCTTTAATTCGGTCACGCGCAGGTGCGTTCCCAAGGGGAGGGTCTGGTGGGCCGCGGAGAGGCCGAACATATTATAAATCTCGCCGCTGCTGGTCGGCCGTCCGTGAAAATCCTTGCCGTACCATGACGCCCGCCCGACCTCCCGGTAGCCGACGACGTAATCGGCCCGTCGAGGCGCGCCGGCACATCCGCTGAAGATTAGAAACACCGCGGCGATCAGCAACGGGGTGGAAAGAGAAGAAAAGGAGAAGAACCGCAGCCTCTCTCTGTGAGATGGGAGGACCGAAGGGGGAGGAGGGATCGACCCGCTTTCTTTCTTTGTTTCAACTCGCAGTTCGAATCGACAGAGAGAGGCCTCCGCGGAAGATTCCTGTTGGCCCGGATCGAAATATAAGCGGGTGCTGCAGCCGACGCCCCTTTGCATTCAGAGATCCCGTGGGATTAATTTCGAATTTTGATCACCCTCATCTTGCAAGAGGAGCAAAAGAGTTTCAGTGTCAACGTGGCGAAGCAGACCGGGCAAGCTTCCTTCCGCCGCGCCACCGTCCGGCGCATGATCTGACGTCGGTCTCCTTGCCGCCGATCTCCGGCCCGCCGGTCCTCCGTTTCGTTTCGCCGATCTTCCAGACGTCTTTCTTTCGGTTTTACCACGTCGATCATCCTCTCCCTTTCAGTCCTGCCGGGTCTGCCTTAGGCCATCAAAAGGGCAATCACACCACAAATCAGACTAACCATCATAAGTCGAACCGAGGTATGGTGGAGGCGATTGAAATCGGGTGGAGCGGTCTCGACACTTTCCACCTCTTCAACCGCCGTTTGAACGGCGGCCGAACCGGAGGACGCCAGGATCAATGAAGAACGGGTCGATGTCTCCCGAGAAAGGGGGACGGCTCTGGCGCTTGCCTTTGCGCCCGCGTTCCCACCCGACTGAAGCGAGAGCCACTGTCGAAGCTTTGGCGTGACCACCAGGGCCGAGTAAAGACCGGCGCCCGACATGATTAAAATAGCCAGGTAACGGGTTAAGTTCCAGGGGGTCAGGTTTTCCCAAGTAAAATATTTAATGATGCCGGTGATGATCAAGGCGACCATGCAACCGAGGGTCAACAGATCGAACCGCCGGAGAATCTCCCCCATCAGTTCGCCGGCGGTCCGCCGCGATTTGATCCTTCCAAAGAGGATCGGGGCAACGATCATTCCGATGATGACAATTCCGCCGACCCAAATCGAGAGGGCCAACAGGTGAATGAACTGAACGCCCATAAAATAAAAATTGGGGATTGGGACTTCCATGCTTTATCCTCTCGATCGACTTGGCAGATCCCGGCTCCGGGAGCGCTCTGCAAGCGATCCTGCTCTGGTAAAAGGGGTCATTGGGCTTGGAATGCCGTTCTTCCGAACGGCGCTCTCCCGCTCCGAAGCGGCATCTTGCCTATTAAAGGGATTTACGGGATAAAAAAAGAGAGAGCAAAAAGAGAGACCCGCAGGAGCGGCAGGGACGGGATGAGATCGGAAGGTGTTCATGAACCTCTTTTTTTCTTGTCTTCCTGATCGATCCACCCGCTGATGACTTTTTTCTCGGACGCAGGAAGGTCGACAAAGCGGACGCCGACCCCTTCGGAAGCGACCCCGCTTTTTTCATACTTTTTCTTCCAGGTCACTTCACAGGTGCAACGAACCGTCGTTTTATTATCGGGAAGGATGAACTCAATCGGAAACCGATCTCCGATCTTGAGCGATTGGGAAGAAGAGAGGAAGAGCCCCCCCTGGCTGATATTTTCGGCATAGGCCAAAAAGACCTTGTTGGAGTGCTTCCCTTTAACTTCCAAAACGATATAAGGGACCCGTGGAGATTGTCGCCGATTGACCTTTGTTTTCTCGTCCGAAGTCAGCATCGCCCCTCCTCTAAATCAAGATGAAAGCAAAATGAAAGATGGAGTAGACTATAGCAATTCTGGAGAGATCCGTCAACAAGATTTCACGGAAAGGGGGCGCTGTTTGCGTCGACCAAAGCGGCGTAAAGCCGACGGCTTTGCGCCGTCAGAGACCTTACCGACGCGGTATTTCTCCTCTCCGGAAGCTTCCGGAGAGGAGAAGCCGCTACCGACCGTTTCTACCGCTCTTCGGCAAAGGCGAGGAAGGCGATATTGCGAGCGCGCTTAATCGCCGCCGTGAGATCCCGTTGATGGTGGGCGCAGTTCCCGGAGATCCGGCGCGGGATAATTTTGCCCCGCTCGGTCAAAAAGCCCTTCAGCACCTGGATCTCTTTGTAGTCGATGTTTTCTTTTTTCTCCGTACAAAAACGGCAGATACGTCGTCGCTGAAAATATTTCTTTTCCACACATCCTCCCAATGATGCGTTAAGTAGTCTGTTGCAAGATGAAGTAAAGCGTCCATCCTAAGTACCTAAGCGCTCCGGGTCACCCCCGGAGCGCCAATGGCGCTTCGACTAAAATGGAACCTCGTCGGACCCTTCGTCAATCGGGAGTTCTCCCCCCCCACGCGAAGAAGGTCCCTCTGCGCCGTCTTGACGCTTCGGAAGAAATCGGATCGTCTGCGCCACCACCTCATGCTTGTTTCGCTTTTGTCCGTCTTCCGTCTCCCAACGACGCTGCTGAAGACGTCCATCGACGATCACCCCCTGGCCCTTCGAGAGATACTGCCCGCTGTTCTCCGCCTGCTTTCCAAAAACCACGATGTCGATAAAACAGACCTCGTCCTTCATCTCCTCGCCCTGCTTGTATCGATGGTTCACGGCAAGGCCGAAGCTGGCAACCGCAGTTCCGCTCGGCGTATAACGGATCTCCGGATCTTTGGTGAGGTTCCCGATTAAAATCACTTTGTTAAAGCTGACCATTTTCACGCTCCTCGTTCCGCAGGGTATGACCTTTCTGTCTAAAAAGACGAAGACGACCGCGGAACTTCAAATAAAGTTATCTATCCCCTGATGCTTCTCTGTCGCGGAATGAGGTCGGCTTTTCATCGCGGGCGGGCTGGGTTTTTCCGAGCTTGTCGAGTGGGATTTTGAGGGTGATGAATTTGATGATCGATTCGTCGAGCCGATAGGTTCGTTCCAATTCGGTCAAGGTCGGTCCGGCTCCCTTGAAATGCGCAATGATGTAGGTCCCTTTTTTCTCCTTGTGCACTTCGTAAGCGAGCTTCTTCTTACCCCAATTCTCCATGACGACGAGCTCTCCGCCCGCCTTCTGGATGACCCCTTTGATCTTCTCCATCATCTTGCCTACTTCCTCATCGGAGAGGTTTGGTTTGGCAATGAAAATCGTCTCATATCCGTTCATTTTACTGCTTCCTCCTCACGGTTAATCAAGCCCTAAAACAGGTTTAGAGCGAGGATGTTTCAAAGGCTCACAGAGACGTTACCTCTATGCGCCTCAGCCGAGAAACGGTGGACCCGTCTCTCCTGCCTCGGAAGAAACCCCGTCGGGGCTTCCCCCAAAACAATATTTTTTAACATATCCGGCCGCCCTTCGTCAATGCATCGCGCGGGCGGAAAACGGTTCAAAACCGCTAGACATTGAATCTAAAATAGACGCAGTCGCCGTCTTGGACGAGATACTCTTTTCCCTCGAGGCGAAGCAATCCCTTCTCTTTGATTGCCTGCGCACCTCCCAACCGGATCAGGTCATCATAGGAGAAGATCTCGGCCCGGATGAATCCCCGTTCAATATCGGAGTGAATCTTTCCCGCCGCCTGCACCGCGGGTGTGCCCTTTTGGATCGTCCACCCCTTTACCTCATCTTCCCCGACGGTGAAGAAGGTCATCAAGCCGAGCAGCCGGTAGGAGCCGCGAATCAATCGGGCCAGCCCCGGCTCGGCCAGGCCGAGATCTTTTAAGAAGACCTTTCCTTCCTCCGGAGAGAGGACGGCGATTTCCGATTCGATCTTTCCGCTGATGATGACACATTCGGTCCCTTCCGCCCGCGCCATTTCGACCACCCGGTTGGAGTAAGCATTTCCCTTCTCGACATCCTCCTCCGGTACGTTGGCGACATAGAGGATCGGCTTCGCCGTTAAGAGGGCCAGGTCCTTCATGATCGGCCGCTCTTCGTCCGACACGGGGACTTGTCTCGCCGAGCGTCCCTGGGAGAGCGCCTCTTTCAATCGGGTGAGAAGCGCGGTCTCACGAACCGACTCCTTGTCCCCCGACTTTGCTTTCTTCTCCGTCCGGAAAAGCCGTTTTTCGATCGAATCCAAATCTTTGAGGATCAGCTCGGTGTCGATGATCTCGACATCCCGCTTCGGGTCGACCGCGCCGTTGACATGGACGATCTCCGGATCGTCGAAGCAGCGGACGATGTGGACCAACGCATCAACTTCCCGGATATGGCCGAGGAACTGATTCCCCAGCCCTTCCCCTTGACTGGCGCCGGCGACCAAACCGGCGATATCGACGAACTCCATATGCGTCGGCGTGAGCTTTTTCGGCCGATAGATCTCCGCCAGCCGGGTCAGCCGCTCATCGGGGACTTCGACAATTCCAACGTTCGGCTCGACGGTGCAAAAGGGATAGTTCGCCACCGCCGCGTTCGCCCGGGTGAGCGCGTTAAAGATGGTTGACTTACCGACGTTCGGAAGTCCGATAATGCCGCAATTCACTGCCATAATGATCCAACACCTAAACGTTTTTAGTGGAACTTATTCATTGCCTCGGTAATCCGCCCCTCCATCAGAAGGGGGAGCGCCTCGGCCCCTTTTTCAACCGCTTCTTCGACGAGCTTTAACTCCTCCGGCCGAAAAGGGCTCAACACGTAATCGGCCGGATCTTGACCCGGATCGCGTCCGATCCCGATTCGAAGGCGGTTAAATTGATCGGTTCCGATAACCTCGATGATCGATGCAACACCGCGGTGTCCCCCGGCCCCCCCCTGCGTCCGAATTCGGATCCGTCCGCAAGGGAGGTCTAGGTCGTCATAGACCACGATGATTTCAGAGGGGGTTATTCCTGCAGAGTGGAGAAGGCTGCGAACCGACCGGCCGCTTCGATTCATGTAGGTCTGCGGTTTTGCTAAGATAAAATCAATTCCCCCGGAAGGGGAGGTCCAGCGGCCCTGCCCGACCTTTGCCTCTCCCTTTTTCTCTGAGAGCGAGAGACCGTGACGCTTTGCGAAGGTGTCGATGAGCCAGAAGCCGACATTATGTTTGGTCTCTTCGTATTCCGGACCCGGATTTCCGAGTCCGACGATCAATTTCACCGCCCGCTTCCTCGCCTATTCCCCATTTATTTTTCTTTCGAGGCCGTCGGAGAAATCTCTGTCGGATCCGGTTCAACCCATCAAGATCGAAACAAGGGAGAGGAGGAGACTATTTCTTCGTCTCTTTCTTCTCCTCCTTCTTTGCCTCCGGTTTTCCTTTGGCCTCGGCCGCCTTGGCGTCCGGCTTGCCCTCGGCCTTCGGCGCCTCTCCTTCTTTCTCTTTCTTCGTCAACACCTCCGGTTCTTTCACCTCTTTCGGTGCCGTCAGCAGCTCTTCGAGCTTTTCCTCGGACATCGGGACGGCGACGGAGACGAGCACCTGATCGGGATCGCCCATCAGTTCAATGCCGTCGGCCAGGCGGATATCCTTCGCATGGATTGATTCCCCTATCCCCAACCCGGAAGCGTCGACCTCAATCTGATCCGGAATAAGAGACGGAAGACAGCGGATTTCCAGCTCACGGATATTGTGCTGGAGCACCCCTCCTTCTTTTACACCGGCCGCCACGCCGCCGACCACCTCGACCTGAACCTTGACGACCAGCGGCTCATTCATATTGATCTCAAAAAGGTCGGCATGGAGCACCTTTCCGGTGATCGGGTCGCGCTGGAAGTCACGCAGAATCGCCACGTGGGATCCACTTCCCGACCCATCGGCCGCCACCTGAAGGGTGATCAGCGTATTTTCCCCCGAAGCCGAGTGGAGTACCTTGTCGATGTCCTTCGGGTCCATCGTCAAGAGGGTGGATGATCCGGCGCTGTAGAGAACAGCCGGGATCTTTCCCCGCATTCTTAACTGCCGGGCGACCCCTTTTCCGGCTTCTTTGCGATACTCCCCTTGAATTTCAAGCTTCTGCATAAATCCTCCGTTTCAACTAAAAACCAAATGCGGCGCCCGTTTGACGGGTCTTCCCCATATGAATCTATTGGATCTCAAACAAAAAGAGAGCTGACCGACGCCTCTTCATGAATTCGCTTAATTGCCTCCCCCAGGAGCGATGCCACCGAAAGGGTGGTAATTTTTTTGCAAATCTCCTCTTTTCCCTTCAACGGAATCGAATTGGTCACCACCACTTCATCGATCGGAGCATCGTTTAACCTCTGCAGCGCCGGGCCAGAGAGAACCGGATGGGTGCAACCGGCGATAATCCGGCCAGCGCCCTTCGCCTTGATCGCCGCGGCGGCCTGCGTGATCGTCCCAGCGGTATCGATCATGTCGTCGAGGATCAAAATGTCCCGACCGGCGACCTCCCCGATGATGTTCATAATCTTCGTCCGGTTCGGCCCCTCCCGCCGCTTGTCGATGATGGCAAGACCGACGTTCATCCGTTTCGCGAAGGCCCGCGCCCGCTCCACACCGCCGGCATCCGGGGAGACCACAACCAGGTCGTTAAACTTCTTCTTCTGGAAATAATCGAGCAACACCGGGGTCGCGTAGAGATGATCGACCGGAATATTGAAAAATCCCTGAATCTGCCCCGCATGGAGGTCCATCGTCAACACCCGGTGGGCCCCCGACGTCGCGACCAGGTCGGCGCAGAGCTTCGCGGTGATTGGAACCCGCGGCTGATCTTTCCGATCTTGCCGTGCATAACCATAATAGGGAATGACCGCCGTGATCTCCTCGGCCGAAGCACGCTTGAGCGCATCGATCAAGATCAGGAGCTCCATGATATGGTTATTCACCGGCTCGGAAGTCGACTGAACCACATAGACATCACTTCCGCGAACATTCTCTTCAAGCTTGACGAAGATCTCTCCGTCGCTGAATGTAGAGACGATCGCGTGCCCAAGAGAGATGCCGAGATAGTCACAAATCTCCTTGGTGAGGACGGGATTTGAGTTACCCGAAAAAAGCTTCAACCTTCGCATTGGAAGCCACCCTCATAAAGTAGGAATCGACATATAGGGGCACGGGTGCCGCCCCGTTCGGGACCTGCGCGCCGTGCCCCTACCATGGCTGGGGCGCCAGGGATCGAACCTGGGCTGCGAGATTCAAAATCTCGTGACCTGCCAGCTAGTCGACGCCCCAAAATAAACCCGCATTCGCCGAAATTCCTCTCGCTGATCGCGAAAAGAAAAAGCGGCCGAATGCGGCATGCTAAACTAAATAGGAGACCTTTTTAGAATCCGCGCGACCCAAACCCGCAATGATCCCCGCCCCTCGAATGCGGCAGCGGCCTGTTTGGCTGCGGCATAAGATTCGAAGCGTGCAAAAAGGGTGGGGCCGCTTCCTGACATCAATACAGCCTCTCCTCCCCGCGCTTGGAGTTCCTGTTTGAGTCGGATGAGCTCCGGATGAGCCCCTAACGTGACCTTTTCCAGGTCATTGTAAGGGCTGCGAAAGATCTTCGTCGCAGAAGGTCTTTGTGCAAGAAATCTGTTTATACTAATCTTTGGCTTGTTTTTTGTCAACCCTAATTTTCTCGAAAGGGCCTGATAAACCGCCGCCGTGGAGACGGCGATTCCGGGGTTTAGGAGGACCACCCACCCCTCTGCGACAGGCGAGCTCTTCTCGACCGCCTCCCCCCTTCCGGACACCCATGCGGTCGGGCCATAGAGAAAAAACGGAACATCGCTTCCGAGGGTGGCCCCCAATTCTGCAAGCCGCCGGCGGGACCAGCCGAGCGACCAGAGCCGGTTGAGGCCGACCAAGGTCGCCGCCGCATCGCTGCTTCCGCCGCCGAGGCCGGCGGCGATCGGGATCTGCTTGACCAATTTAATTGCGACACCCGGAGACGGGGCGCCGTCCGGAAAGGCCGATTTCTGCAATGCTTCGGCGGCGCGGATGACCAGATTTGAGCGGTCGGAAGGAAGGGAAGGATCGGTCTGCTCCAATCGAATCCCGGAGCGCTCCGCCCGGAAGGTTAAAGAATCATAGAGTCCGACCATCTGCATCAGCGAGACGAGGTCATGGTACCCATCTTCTCTTTTGCGGAAGACTTTGAGATAAAGATTGACCTTGGCAGGGGCTTCAATGAGGACTGTTTTTTTCATGAAACCGAAAGGAGAAATTTAATGGGCCTGCTTATTCGACCGCTTCCTCTGTGGGATCGTCGGCAATATCGGCCTCTTCATCCGAAGGGTCGGGATCGCCGCTTCCATTCCGATATTTTTTGATGCCATACTTATCAAGCCGATACCGGAACGAGCGGAAGTTGAGATGAAGGAGCTTGGCCGCCTCCTTCTTGACCCAGTTGGTCTCTTGAAGCGCCTTGAGAAGGAGCTCCTTTTCAATCTTTCCGATCAACCCTTCCAAATCGAGCCCTTCTTCCGGAATCAAAGCCGGAATCGGGATTGTATCGGCCTGTTTAAGGAAACCCTCGTTGAAGTCTTCCAGGGTCAACATCCTGCTCGATGAGAGCGCGACGGCGCGCTCGACGACGTTCTCGAGCTCTCGGACATTCCCCTTCCACTCATGGCTCATCAAGACCCGAACCGCCTCCGGCTCAATCCCGTCGATTTCTTTACCGAGGCTCTGTGTAAATTTGCGGAGGAAAAAATCGGCCAAGAGGGGAATATCTTCCGGCCGCTCCCTCAACGGGGGAAGGTCGATCGGAATTACGTCGAGTCGATAGTAAAGGTCTTCGCGGAATTTCCCTTCCGCGATCATCTTCTCCAGATCGCGATTGGTCGCAGCGATGATTCGGACATCGACCTTTAAATCTTTCGTCCCGCCGACCCGGCGAAACTCCCTCTCTTGAAGAACCCTCAACAGCTTAACCTGGATTGAGAGGGAGGTCTCCCCGATCTCGTCAAGGAAGATGCTCCCCTCATGGGCGATCTCAAACAGCCCTTCCTTATTCCCAATGGCACCGGTGAAAGATCCTTTCATATGGCCGAAGAGCTCGCTCTCCAGGAGCGCTTCCGGCAGGGCGCTGCAGTTGACGGTGACAAAGGAGCGGTCGCGCCGGGAGCTGTTGTAATGGATCGCCCGCGCAATCAACTCTTTTCCGGTCCCCGATTCGCCGTAGATGAGGATGTTGCTCCTGCTGTCGGCCACCTTTCGAACCAGGTCGAGCACCCGCCGCATCTTTTCACTCTTCCCGATGATCTGGGTAAAGGTCGCCTGGCCTTTCAGCTCCTGACGAAGCTGTGTGTTCTCCTGGCGAAGTTTCCTCCGCTCCAGGGCGTTTCTGATAATCAGCTTGACCTCATCGATCTGAAACGGCTTCGTCAGATAATCATAGGCCCCCTCTTTCATCGCCTCAATCGCTGTCTCCGTCGACGCATAGGCGGTCATCATAATTACGATCGTCTCGGCGGAGAGATCTTTCAGCGCCTTTAGGAGATCGAGACCGCTCATTCGGGGCATTTTCATGTCGGTCAGCACCACATCGAAGATATCCTTTTCAAGGATCTTCAACGCATGATCGCCATCCTCCGCCGTCTCGACGAGATAGCCCTCTTTTTTCAATACGATGGTGAGGAAATCCCGCATGCTCTTTTCATTGTCGACAATCAGCACTTTTTCCATCGTCATCCGTTTTCCTGAGGTTAGGCCGACGCCGCCCAATTCGGCGAACCCTGAAGCCGCGCTCCTTGATTCGACCGGTCTTCTTTCGGCATCCCGTTCTTCTGTGGGAAGGAATCTGTCCGAATCATTTCATCGGCCGAGAGAGCGACGACAAAGGTCGTTCCCTGCGGCGAGCTTTCTACCCGAATCTCCCCGGCATGTTCTTCGATGATGCGGTGAACAATCGACAGTCCCAATCCCGACCCCGAGCTCTTCGTCGTGAAGAAGGGATAAAAGATTTTGGGAAGATCTTCTTTTCGAATTCCTTCTCCGGTGTCGGCGAAGATGATTTCAACCTGATCTTGCAAGGATCCTCTTCCCTTTTTCGGCTTCACCTGCCGCGTCGAAATCGTCAGGATCCCCCCTTCCGGCATTGCCTGAAAGGCATTGATCGAGAGGTTCCAGAAGACCTGCCGGATCTGATCGGGATCGATCGAGATCCGGAGCGGTCGCGGTGCAATTTCCAGCACGACGCTGACGCGATCGTTATATTCGGGGTTGTTCTGAAGAAGTTGGACCGTTTCGGAAAGGAGCAGATGCAGATCGGTCTCCCTTCGCCGCGGCGGAAGCGGCTTCGCGTAAAGAAGAAACTGGGTGATAATCGAATTGAGCCGACCCGCCTCCTGAACTGCAATCTCCATCAACTTTAGGTGTTCGTTCCGAAGATTCAGCTCGCTCTTCAGAACCTGAATCGATCCGCTCAGTGAAGCAAGCGGGTTTCGAATTTCATGCGCCATCCCCGCCGCCATCTCTCCGATCGTGGCGAGCCGCTCCTTCTTCTGCATCTCCTCTTCGAGGCTCCGTAGCTGTGTCAGGTCTTGAAAGGTCCCGATGATACCGATCTGGCCGCCATGCTCATTTCTAAGAGAGGAGATCGTCACGCCAAGGAGACATCTTTCCCCCTTACTGGTATTGATTTCTCCGTCAAAACGCTGCGGCAATCCGGTGGAGGCGAGCTCTTGGTATCGATTTCGAATCTCACTCCATTCAAAAAGATCCCACCAGGCCATTCCGATCGCCTCCGCCGACGAGAAGCCGGTGATTTCGGAGGCCGACCGATTAAACGAAGTGATCCTTCCATCCAGATTGGTCGTCACGAGGCCGCTGGAGACGCTCTGAACAATGTCCTCTGTAAAAACCCTGAGATTTGAGAATCCGATCTCTTTTTCATGGAGTCGCTCCGAGAGCCTTCCGCTCGCGATTCCGACGGTAAAAAAGGTGATCATGTAAAGAAAGAGCATGAAGATCACCTCTTTGTTGCCGAGGGTGACCGGGGTGCCGAGGCTGAAGGGAGGAACATTGGCATACTGAAGATTGATCAGCGTTCCGAAGAGGAAGGTCGCCGCCGCCGCGGTCAGCACCCCTCCCTTTCGATAGAAGAAAATGCTCGCCGAAACGATGGTAATGATATATAGGAAAGCAAAGGGGCTGTCAATTCCGCCGGTGACTGCAATCAGCGCCGTCTCGAATAAAAGGTCGACCGCTAACTGCAGAGAGATAAAGAGGAACGGATTTTGTGATCGGGTCAAGAAGAAAGTATAGAGAAGGGTCAACAGATAGGTGGCCCCGATCAGAATGTAAAAGGTGACGATCGACCAAGGATTCTTTAGATAATTGAGTTGCAGGAGGAGCGGAAGACCGAGAAGCGAGGTCACCAGGAAGACCCGCAGCGCCATCAGCCATTTTATTCTTCCGAGAATGATCTCGTCTTCTTTGTTTTTCATGAACCGGTTCCATCGCGTCGGCTGAGAGAGGCGTTATCCAACCACAGCGGCCAATTTGAAGATCGGCAGATACATCGCGATGACGATCGTTCCGATCGTGATCCCGAGAAACACCATCAACATCGGCTCCAGCAACGAGGTCAGCGCCGAAACCGCCGCATCGACCTCATCATCGTAAAAATCGGCGATCTTTCCAAGCATGGCGTCGAGGGCGCCGGTCGTCTCACCCACCGCAATCATCTGAACCACCATTGGGGGGAAAACCTTTTCCTTCCCAAGGGGGTCCGAAATCGTTTTCCCTTCACTGATACTCTGGCGGGCGTTCATCAATGCTTCTTCAATGATCTTATTTCCGGAGGTCTTCGCGACGATGCCAAGCCCTTCGAGAATGGGAACGCCGCTGGCGATCAGCGTTCCGAGGGTGCGGGTAAACTTGGCGACGGCGGCCTTTCTGATCAAGTCGCCGATCACGGGTACTTTTAACGCAAACTTGTCGACATTCTTTCGACCGGCAGGGGTGCGATAATACTTTTTGAAGCCATAGACGGCGAGGCCGAGCCCCAGGACGATCTTGATGATATTCCGCTGCATGAAGTGGCTCAAGTCGATCACAAATTGGGTCAACGCCGGGAGCGTCCCGCCGAAATCGGTGAACATCTGGGCAAAGATCGGAATCACCCAGACGAGCAAAACAACAATGACGATTCCCGCCACCCCCATGATGGTGCTGGGATAGACCATTGCCGATTTGATCTGCTTCTTCAGCTTCATCGACTTTTCGATATGTTTTGCCAACCGGTTTAAAATCGTATCGAGAATACCCCCCGCCTCACCGGCCGCCACCATGTTGACATAAAGATCATCAAATACCTTCGGGTGCTTTCGCAGGGCGTCGGCATAGGTCGATCCTCCTTCTACGTCGCCCCGGACCTCCCCGACCGCTTTGGCAAGCATGGGATTGTCGCATTGACTCGATAAAATTTCAAGACACTGAACCAGGGGGAGGCCGGCATCGATCATTGTGGCAAACTGTCTGGTGAAGATCACGATATCTTTGTCGCTGATCTTCCCGCCGAAGCCGGGGAGTTTGAGCTCTCTGGCCTTTTGCTGAATCGAGGTGACGAGGATGTTCTCCTTCCTCAAAAGAGCAATTACCTCTTCACGGTTGTTCGCCGCCAATTCCCCTTTCTGAATCGTCCCCTGTCGCGTCTTCCCTGTCCATACGAACGTAGCCATGTGTCGCTCCTTAAATGCCCGGATGATTTATCTAGCTTCGGGCCATCCTTCCCGGCTCGCGGGAGCCGGGCGTAGGGCCGGCGCCGCGACTCATCATGTTCATCAGCTCTTCGTGGTTGCTTGAACCGGCAAGCGCATCATCATGGGAGATGATTCGTTTTGAGTAGAGCTCATAAAGAGATTGATTCATCGTCTGCATCCCATGTTTCCCCTGGCCGGTCTGCATCGAAGAGTAGATTTGATGGACCTTGTCTTCTCTGATAAGGTTTCGGATGGCCGGCGTCGGAACCATCACCTCCATCGCCATCGCCCGTCCCTGTCCAGTCGCTTTCGTGATCAGCTGCTGCGAGATCACCCCCTCCAACACGAACGACAGCTGGGCGCGCACCTGCGGCTGCTGGTGGGAAGGGAAAACGTCAATGATCCGATTCATCGTTTGGGCGCAAGAGTTGGTATGAAGCGTACCGAAGGTGAGATGGCCGGTTTCGGAGATCGTCAGCGCCGCTTCAATCGTCTCCAGATCGCGCATCTCTCCGATAAGGACCACATCGGGGTCTTGTCGAAGAATATATTTCAACGCCGCCTTGAAGCTTTTTGTATCGGTCGTAACCTCTCTTTGGTTCACGACGCTCTTTTTATGAGGATGCAGGAATTCAATGGGATCTTCAATTGTAATGATATGGTCATGGCGTTCGGAATTAATACGGTCGATCATTGAAGCCAGGGTGGTCGACTTTCCGCTTCCGGTCGGTCCGGTGATAAGGACAAGCCCCCGCGGTTTTTTCACCAGATCCTGAACCACCTGAGGTAATCCGAGCTCTTCAAATGTCTTGATCTTAAACGGGATGGTTCGGATCGCTGCACCGACTGCTCCCCGCTGCATAAAAATGTTTCCACGGAACCGGCTGAAGCCTTTGAGGCCAAAGGAGAAGTCGAGCTCATTTTCCTCTTCAAATCGGTGCTTTTGGGCATCTGTTAAAACGCTATAAACCAGCTGCTTCGTATCGGCCGGCGTCAGCTGAGGCAGATCGAGCGGCACCAGATGCCCGTTTACCCGAATTTGAGGGGCGGAGCCGGTGGTGAGATGGAGGTCCGAAGCCCCCTTTTCAACCATGGTCTGTAGCAATTGGTGCAAATTTGCCATACCTTCTCCTTAGTTCCTAGAATACCGTTTAATCTGCAAAGGTACAGTCGAGGACCTCTTCGATCGTGGTCATTACCTCTTTTACCTTGGCCAATCCGCTCATCCGAAGGGTCTTCATCCCCAGCGCTATCGCCTTTTTCTTGATCTCGTCCGCAGAAGCCCCTTGTAGAATCAGCTCTCTCAACTCATCTTTGATTGGCATCACCTCATAAAGCGCCACCCGACCCTTATAGCCCGACTTGTTGCACATGTCGCAGCCCTTTCCCTTGTATACCGTCAGGCCCTTGAGATCCTCCTGTTTGAAGCCGGCTTTCAGCAGCGCCTCGGGAGTAAGCAGATTATCGACCTCTTTACATTTGGCACAAATTCTTCTTGCCAACCGCTGCGCCAGGATCAGAACGACCGAGGATGCAACCAAGAACGGCTCAATCCCCATGTTCAAGAGACGGTTGACGGTCCCTGGTGCGTCATTGGTGTGCAGGGTTGATAAAACCAGATGTCCGGTCAGCGCCGCTTTGACACCGATTTCCGCGGTTTCATAATCGCGGATTTCTCCGACCATGACCACGTCGGGGTCTTGCCGGAGAAAGGATCGAAGCGCAGCCGCAAAGTTCAGGCCGATCTCCTCTTTCATCTGGACCTGATTGATTCCCAAGAGGTTATACTCCACCGGATCTTCCGCCGTCATGATGTTGATTTCGGTGGTATTGATGGTGCTCAGGGCAGAGTAAAGAGTCGTCGTCTTACCGCTTCCCGTCGGTCCCGTCACCAAGACCATCCCATAGGGGGCATTGATCGCCTCTGCGAAATCTTTCAGCGCATTCGGCTCAAATCCGAGCTTGGTCAGATCGAGCGAGAGATTTCCCTTATCCAAAATACGGAGCACCACCTTTTCGCCGAAAAGGCAGGGGAGGGTCGAGACCCGGAAGTCGACCTCTTTCTTTTTTCCGAGTTTTAGCTTAATGCGGCCGTCTTGAGGGAGACGGCGCTCCGCGATGTCGAGCTTCGACATGATCTTCACACGTGAAACCACCGCATTTTTAATTCTAATGGGAAGGTTCATGATCGTCTTCATCACGCCGTCGATCCGGAAGCGAACCCGAAAAACCGTTTCAAACGGCTCGATATGAATATCACTGGCGCCGATCTTGACGGCATTGACCAGAACACCGTTAACGAGCTTGACGATGGGCGCATCGACTTCTTTAACCCCGGAGTCATCCTGCTGCTCCTCGACGACATCGATATTCTCGAGCGCATCGCCGACCACGGTATCAAAATCATCGACCGAGACCATGGCATTGTCGTCCTCACGGCCCGTGTTTCCGTCATTGCTGTCTTCTTCCGAAAGGGTATAGTCCTTGGCCTCGATGACCATCGTCTTTTCGACGACCGCAAGCGAGCCCTTACCATAATATTTGCCAATTACTTCGACGATGGAAGATTCCGACGCAATCACCGGCTCGACATTGTAGCCGGTCATGAACTTAATATCGTCGATGGCAAAAACATCGGAGGGATCGACCATTGCCAAGGTCAAGGTCGCCCCCATCCGTTTGACCGGGACGACTAAATATTTTTTCACCACTTCTGAAGGAACCAGCTTCACCACCGCCTGATCAACCTCTAATTTGGAGAGGTCAATGGCAGGGGTGCCGTATTGCTGACTGAGGAACTTCAATAGCTTGGCTTCCTCGATGAATCCCAAACGGACCAATACACTCCCGATCCTTCCCCCCTCTTTCTTTTGGGTGAGGAGCGCTTTTTGAAGCTGATCCTCCGTAATAAGTTGCGCGTTGACGAGCAATTTCCCGAGTTTTTCAGGAATCAAGAGAGCCTCGACGAGAAAAGAAGACTTAGGAGCGCTCGCCTGCATTCGTACTTACAAGCTGAGACAAATCATCCTTATTTGGTATGATAACGCTTAAAAACGCTGAGGAAAGTCTATCCCAAGTTACAATTTCTGTCAATGAATCGGGAAAGCCGACAAAAAATGCCACCGAGCGGCGTTTTGCCTGTTTTTTCAGCAAAAATCAGCGAAGGATTATTTCGGAGAGCGCCTCTTGAAGGGCCTTCCTCATGACCAAAATGGGGGGAGATTGCTTCGTCCATATTTCGAAGGAAAGCGCTCCCTGATGTAACAGCATTCCCAGGCCTGGAACGACACGCGCACCGATCTGTTTTGCCTCCGCAAGCAATGAGGTATGATGAGGACGATAAATGAGATCGGCAACGATCCACTCAGGACGAATCAGCGAGGCAGGAAATGGAAGCGGATCGGACGGCTTCATCCCGAGGGGGGTCGAGTTGATTACCAACGTCGGCGTTTTGGAATCAAACCGTTTGTCCGGTTTAAAATCGGCCGGTTGAACGGTTATCTTCAGATGGGATGCAATTGCGGTGAGCCGATGGGACAATTCCGTTGCCCGCCTCGCCGAGCGAGCCACAATGATCATTTCGGAAATCGATGCCATCGCCAATGCCGACGCAACCGCTTTCGCTGCCCCTCCGGCTCCGAGGAGAATGACCCGGAGCCCTTTGGGATCGACATCGGCCTCCCGCAGCGATTGCAGAAAGCCGCGGCCGTCGGTGTTGCGGCCGATGAGGCGCCTGGAAACAACCTCGATCGTATTGACCGCTCCGATTCTCCCCGCCTCTTCGTCGAGGCTGTCGAGAAATGGAATGACCGTCTCTTTATGTGGAATCGTTACATTGAGTCCACGGAGGCCGAGGGGAAGGATCGCCTTGACTGCGCGCTCCAGGCCTTCCGGATGGACCTCGAAGGGAAGATAGGAGTAAGGAAGGTCAAGCGCCGCGAAGGCGGCATTGTGCATCACCGGGGAGAGGGTGTGGAGGATCGGGTCGCCGAAAATCCCAAAGATTTGGGTCTGACCGGTGATCGATTTCAATGGACTGTGTCTCTGGATGGATGCCTTGGTCTTACCGGCGCTGGGCGACCGGAATGTTCTGGAGAAATCCCATCAGTCCCTCGGCATCGGCCGAGACGACCTCCACCGTCAGGTTCAACTCTTTTTCAACCTCCGCAGGGGTCATCCCATCGAGAAAGAGGGCTCTCTCTTCATTGAGCGCGACCGACGGGAGAAGGAGAAAAGGGGAGGCCGATTTGTCGCGTCGGCAGCGTTGAACCGTTTTGATTATATCTCGGCCCGACATCAGGCCGGCGACGGTCACCGAATCGCCGAAGAAATCGTTGGTCACCCGGACCACTTCCAGTGCCGCCCCCCGAATCTGAACCTTTCGAACGCACGACTCCAGATAAGGAGAGAAGGAGATTCCGGTTGCCAGAAAAATCTGGACCGGCTCGGAGACCTTGTTGGGTAAAAACGGATGCATGGCATCGAACTCGCGCAGAAAAAGAGGAACGATCCCAACGCCGTTTCCCTGTTGAGGCAGATCCGCATACGTCTCCATTGACGGAAAAGGAATCTGTGCTTTCGTATACCACTCATCGGCCAGGAAGACGAATGGATAGCCGATCTCTTTACGAAATCGCTCTTGCCACGGTTTGATCCACTCGATCATCTCGCACGCATATTCCACGCTGACCTCTTTGATCTCATCCAGGCCTTTTCGATGGCGGGTCAGTCCAACGGGAACGACCGCCAAAGATTTGACGGAAGGATAGAACGATGCCAAGTCTTCGACGCTTTTGCTGAGGTAGTCGCCGTCATTCATGTCAGGGCAGAGGACGATCTGGGTGTGAAGGATGATCCCATGCTCGGCCATCTCCCGAATTTCGGCCATGACATCGCGTGCCTTTGGATTCACGAGCATCTTGCGCCGAAGCGCGAGGTCGGTAGTGTGCACCGAGATATAGAGGGGGCTCATCTTCTGCTCAAAAATTCGCTCTTTATCTTTGCGGGTCAGATTCGTCAGGGTGATATAGTTTCCGAAAAGAAAGGAGAAGCGGTAATCCTCGTCGCGAATGTAGAGACTCTCTCGCTGCCCTTCCGGCATCTGATCGACAAAGCAAAAAAAGCATTTGTTCGGGCAGGAGCGGATCTTCATCTCCGGGAAGTCGATCCCGAGACCCTCATCGAGCTCTTTTTCGATCTCCACCTCCCAGACTTCGCCATCCGGCTTTGCCAGCTCCAGAAGAAGCGCTTCTTCTCCCTCCACGAAACGGTAATCGAGCACATCCTTCATCTCTTTTCCGTTTACGGTGAGGAGCCTGTCGCCCGCTTCAATCCCAAGTTCTTCCGCGATACTTCCGGAACTCACCGTCTCGACGACCAGCCCCGACCCTTTAGAAAGACGAACCCCTTTTTGTTCCATGATCTCCCATTTAATCTATTGCCAGCCGGAAGAAAATTGTTCTTCGGCGAGAAGGAGATTATAGAAGGGTCACCCGTCAATGTCAATTCGGGGTCAATTCAGGAGTTTTCAACATCGATCGTGGAAAGATTGTGGATAAGCACCCCTCGATCATAATAAAAGGCCGGTCCCTCTTGGCGAGAGAGCACATTGCCCAAAATGAAGGCAGGTCGCGGCATAGGAAGTGAATGGTATTTTTCTTCTGTCCCATTCGCAAAAATCGCTTGACATCAAAATTGAATTCGCTATAATCGCTTCGCCTCATTGGGAGAGAATTTTGGTGATGGTTTTTGAGATTCATCACATTGAAGGGTTCGATCCAACCGGACGGATGTTCAGCCGCAACGTTCGTATCGATGTCGGCGAGAACGGCTATACCGGTCACTTCGGCTATGAAGGGTTCCTCGTCCAGAGCAGCGAATATCCAACGGTCGAGGAGGTCTTAAGCGACGTCGCTTTGAAACTTCAAAAAAAAGGATTCACGGAGTTAAGGACGCGGGTGAACTTCAGAGAAGATCGATACCTCGCCGAACGTGAACCCTGGGTCTACTACAAGGTCTCATAACTGAATCGAGCCATCGGCAACAACATCCATCCGATCGACCCATCTCAAACGTTCCGCTTCTCTACTAAATAATCTGCGAGTAAATGATCTGCGAATCCCCTGCTTTTGCCCTCTTGTCTCCTCAAAATTTAAAGCAAGCGTTCGATCCTTTTCCTTTTCAACACCGTCTGAATCGATGGAAAAACACCCCGGCTTGTGCTAGGATAGCTCCCGGCTTTGCGAATGATGACTCGATTTTATAAGAAACCAATTTTATTCCTTCTTCTGGCCGCCCTTTTTGTTTGGGGAATCACCCAATGGGCAGGCGCCCCGGCCGCCCGCCAAAGCGAGTCAAAAGAAACCGGCCCCGACGCGCTGAAGCAGGCACGGATTAATGAGCTAAAGGGACAACTCCGGCTCTCTGAACGGCGGACGGATGATCGCGCCTCTCCGCTTCCCTCTTTGTTGACGCTCTACGACGAAAATCAATTCCAACCCCTCTCCGATCAGATCACCGGCCTCTCCGATTCGCAGAAGAGTGCCGCGATTCACCTCCTCCACGGCAACGCACTGGTGTTCCTCGGCAAACAAGAGGAAGCGGTGGCCGCCTATCAGCAGGCGTATCGTCAATCCGCGCTTCCGCAGGAACAGGCCGCCGCCATGGCGAACTTCGGTCTTCTCTACTCGATGAGAGGCGCCTGGAAGGAAGGCGCCGCTTGGACCGAGCGGGCGCTGGCGCTCGACCGGCAGAGCGGCAACCGGCGGGCCGAAGCGGCCGATCTTTCGATCTTGGGAACCCTCTATTATCAGAAAGGGGACAGTGCGAAGGGATCGGAGGCCCACACCGAGGCCTTAAAGCTCGCCGAGTCGATCCCAGACCGGCCGCTGATGGCCCGCGAGCTTGCCTCCATCGGCAATCTCTATTATCTCGATCACTCCTATGACACCGCCTTGGATTATCAACAAAGGGCGTTGAAACTCTACCGTGAGCAGAGAAATCCACTCGGCGAAGCGATCTCCCTGACCAGCCTCAGCTTTATCTACAAAGATCAAAAGGACTTCAAAAGAGCCCTCGCCTATCAATCTGATGCGCTTGCCATCGTCCAAGCCGGGAACGACCTCTCGGCGCAGGCGAATGCCTTCATCAACCTGGCGCTGATTTATCAAGATCAAGGAGAATCGGAGAAGGCAATCGCTGCGGCGGAAAAGGCATTGAAGATCCGGGAAGGGATGGAGGACGCCGTCGGGATGGCAAACATCGAAGGAACGATCGGAACCATCCACCAGGGTTTCGGCAACCTGGCCGAGGCGATCCGCCACCTTGAGAAATCAAAGGAGCTCTTCCAAAAGGGGGGGGCCTCGCAGCAGATCCATATCGTCGACCAGCGGATCCAAACCCTGCGCGATCAGATGAAGAACTGACCCTTACAATATCAGGATTCCCAGCACCGCCGTCACCGCCACCACCGCCAAAATCCCCCCTCCCATGACAAAGAGGCCACCGACCCGGAAATGCCTGCGGCGGCGAAGCCAGCCGCCGAACCCGACGGCGACGATCCCGATCAACGCCGGTGTTCCAAAGAAGGTCATCAAATCGTCATATCCCGGTTTAAGATAAAGTGAGAGCGTTCCATAAAACGGTTTCGCCTCTTTATCCTCTGCTTTGACCACCAGGTCATACTGCGTCATCTGCTCCGTGAAAGTCGGCGGGCCCCGCCGCGGGATCAACGTCACATGAATCGGGGCTTCCTCATGCGGCGCCAGATCGACATTTCGGGGATCGATCCGAGCGATCCAGCCTTCCGGCTTTCTCTGAATGCTCAGGGTGAAGAAGTTCATTTCGTCGCCGGGATTTGAAATCACCACGTCGACGACCCGGCGCTCGCCCGATTGCAGAAAGCGGGGTGAAGGGATGCGGGGAAAGACATCGGCCGACTGCGGCTCGTGCTGCGGCAGGTCTTGAGCAAGACCGAGCCCGGCGAGAGAGACCAGGACAAAACCGATCAAACGAATCAGGAGACCCACGCCTGTTCCCCCGCCAAGTAAGCCTTGATCTGATCGGCATGACCGAGCAAGCCGGCCAGCAGGCCTAACGAAATCAGGAGAACCAACGGAAGCCAGGGGACCAAGACAGGCAGCCCCTTGGGAGGAAGAAGCCACACCCCGTAATTCATCCACCACGCCATCTGGGAGCGGGTATCAAAGAAATAGTGGGTTGCGAACATAAAAAAAAGGAGGCGCGCCTCTCGCTCTCCATATCGGCGGAAGAGCAGCGGCGCCAGAACAAAGACCGGCGTATGGAAAAAACTTCGATATTCCGCCCAGATCACGTGATCCAGATCTGGAATGAGCGTCGTAAAAACACGAAGGAAGAAAAAAGGGGAGAACCCTTCCAGGACGAGCAGCACGAAGAAGGCGAGGCAGAGGTGGGTCATCGCTTCCAGAAAGAGGTAGAGGTGCCAATGACTCACCCAAAGCGGCTGGCCATACTTCTCGAACAAAACGTAGAAAAAGACAATCCCCAGGAGCGGGAAGACAATCCGCCTCATCCGGCCCCTCTTTTTTTAGCGGGCGTCGTCGCTGTCGCCGGCAAGACAGCCACCGGGGTCGGCGCTTCCGCCGTCCCTTCCTTGCGTCGTTTGTCGGTCACCCAAAAGGTGAGATACTTCCCGAGCATCATTCTCGTCTGCGCATCAACCGCCGGCAGTCCTACGAGAAAAATGTAGGAGAAAGGAACGAGCGCCCACTGCAGCGTCATCGATGCGGTCCGCCATTGGCCATACCGGGGAGGTCGCGGGGGAAGAAGGGCGTGGCAGAGAAAGACCGACAGAACGACGCCGATGAGCGAGACGGAGAGGATCGACCGGGTCATTGAGATAAAATTGTAGGCGAGGACCGTTTCTTGAAATTGTCTCCCGCCGACCCAAAGGGGGAGCATCCCGAAAATCGGGATCACAAAAGGAGCGCTCGCCCAGCTGTAGTTCCCCTCCAAAATCCGGAAGACATGTTTAATCTTTTTTCGCAGGGGGATGCGCCGCTCCGCCAGGAAGCCGCGCATCATCAATGGAAATTTCTCGATCCCCCAGGCCCACCGGCGCATCTGCTTATATTGATTAATCAGCGTCTTCCAGTAGCTCTCCGCCAAATTGGCATCCATGGAGACCGGGACATAAAGCGGCACGGTTTCATAATTCCCATCATAGTAGAGATAACAAGAGAAGAAAATCACAGAATCATCCGAGATGACATCAACCGGCCAATAACCGACCTCTACCAACGCCTTAAAGGACATCGCATGGCTTGAGAAGGTAATCAAGAGGTCGGGTCGGATGCTCTGAACCATATGCCAGAAGGTGGTGCTGTTTGCTACCACCCGCGCAAAAGAGGGAGCATCCCAGATGTTATTGTGATACATCGGAAGCGGCTGATAACTGCGGCGGGTGCGGTCGGGATGAATGATGTAGTTGTAGGTCAGGCAGCCGAAGTACTGCCGGTCGACGCAGGTATCGGCATCGAATGCCGAGAGGACCACTTCCTCATAAGCGATTTGATTTTCATCCAGATAACGTCGGACCTGCCGCCCGGCCCATGACAGGTTCGCCCCCTTGACACGGGCCTCACCCGGAATACCGTCGGGGTGAAAGGTGGTCAAAAAAGCGCTGAAGGAGGCGCCGAACTCGGCACGGAGCGCCTTTGCCTTCTGATAGGCCGGAATCCCCTCCCGCTCCTCGAATGCCATCACGATGATCATCCGATCGCTCGGATAGTCGGCTTGAAGGAGCGCGTTCAATGACGCGCGGAGAATCTCGATTCCTTCTCGGTAGGTCGGGAAGATCACGACATGGTAAATGCGCCTCCAATCCCAAACCTGAACCTGCTTCTCCTCGAGCTGTCTGAGCTCTTCAACATGAACATGGAGGCTCTGGCGCCGCTGCCGGGGCGCCCGCGCTATTTCCTGTTGCGCCAACGCCGCCTCCGCTTCTCTGCGATAGACGGCCAGATCTTTAGACACCCGCTCGCACCGGGCGCGCCAATCGGTCCCCCACTCCATCCGGACCCGACGATATGCAAGGAACATAAAAATCGAAAAATAGGTGACGCGGATTAACCAATAGAGATCATAGGCAATGATAAAGATGGCGACCCAGACCGGCCGGACAAAAGAGAAGATGAGCAGCGCCGAAAAGGTCGTCCAAAGCAACAGGCCGGGAACGATCTCAAAGACCCGCTGCAGGTACCGTTCTCTTCGGCTGGTGGTTTGAGGAGAGGGAAGATAGAGGCCCATTAGAGCCGGCCCCCAAGGAACGACGACGTCCTTCCGAAGGAGAGGTCGGCTTGGTAGAGACGGTTCCGAAAAAGAAAGTAGAGCTTGTCATCAGAATCATGGTAAACGAATTTCGGCGCCTCCCCCTTGAGTCGAAGGATCGGATCGGCGGTCGGAAAGCCCTCTCCCCCGGTCTCAGCCATATAAACAGTGTCATTTGCGGCGTAAAGAATATGCGTCCGATCACTGTACCAAACTGGCCCGAGGATCGGCTCTTTTTTCTGAAGGACCTGTTCAAAGGAGCCGGCCTCTCGTACCGGATGCGTCTTCCCCTCTTTGAGATAATAGACAAAAAGCCCGGCATTGACATCGGCATTGTAGGATTGATAAAGAAGCCGATCCCCTTCCTCATTGAACACGGCGCTCTGGACATGAGCGGCGATTGGAGCATACGTGCCCGCGGCGGTATCCTCGATTAGCCAGAGCTGTCGATGACGATCGATCAGTGCGATTTTTCCGCGACCGGATAAAATCAGATTCTCATTGCCCTTATTGTCAATGTCATCCGATTCGGTCGGCAGCAGGGCGATCTCTATCCGTTTTCCGGTCGGAAGGTCTTGTTTGAAGAGCGCGGGGGAAGACGCTGTTGTAAAATAGATCGTCTCTCCCGATATGGCATAGCTCTGAATTTGATCCGGGACGACCTGCGTCGTCGATCTTATGTCGTAGGCGGCACGATAGAGCAGCCCTCCTTGGAGAAAGAAAAAGCTCAATCCGCTTCGGGTCCACTTCCACTGATCGACCTCTCCCTTCCCCGGCGGGACGAACGCATACGGCTCCCCTTCCCGCACCCCTCCTTCAAGCGGGAGAATGAAGTACTGCTTTGTTTCTTTTGTTGCCACCGAAAAAGCGATTCCCTGGCCGTCCATCAACCAGAGAAGCCGGTCGATTGAATTTGCTGAACTTTCCCGATTTGGCGAATCAGCCGATTCGCCCGCCGTCGGGTCGCTCTTTTCTCCGAGCGGAAAGAGCAGATGTGTTTCATTCTGATCGAGATCAAAGAGCCAGAGGCTATCGCCCTTTGTTGCATCACGTCGAACATAGCTCAGCTTCCTTCCGTCCTGCGACACAGCAAAGGTCCGCACTTCTTCAGGGAAGAGAGAGCTCACGGGGATCTGCTTTGGAATTAATACGATCTGGTCCGCCAGGGTAATCTTATTCCCCCGAACCTCGATCTCTTTAGACCAGGGCCGAAATTGATCCGCCTCCACCCGGACCCGATAATGCGCAGGGGGAAGACCCCCGATTTTCGCCGGCGTCGTCTCCTTCTGTTCCTGTTGATCAATGACGATCTTCGCCCCTGCCGGCTGTGTCTTTAAAACAAGGGTGCCGGTTCGGACCAAGGTCCCCTCCTGAAAATCGTAGCGGTAACCACTTGCACTGAGAATTAGCACCGGCGCGACAATAGTAAATAAAAAGACAGAGACGAGGAAGAGCGTCTTCCGATGGCGCGGTTTCATGATCCCTCCGGCAGTTGACGGCAGATTTTTTTCAGAATGCGTTGGCGTTACGAAGCGGTGAGCGGCGAGAAACGAAATGAAAGATGCATGGCCTTATTAAACTGATACAGACCTAAACCGTATCCGGCGTTCCCCACCCTACTTACCCAACGGCATCCTCAATGGCTATTGAAGGACTTCGAGTTGATTCTCTACGGAGACGACCCCTGCCGTGCTCCAAGCGATCCGTTCCGCTTCGCTTTTTTCTCTTGGATTCTGAACACGGCCGTTCAGTCTGACGATCCCTTTCTTAGATTCTACATCGATCGCCAGCGCATGAGTCATTGGGTTCTGAATCAGACCCGATGTAATTTTGGAGGCGATGACCGCATCTTCAAAGCGATCCACCCTTCGGGTCTGCGCAATTTCCAAAAGATTTTCAACACCCCGGACGCCGACCACCTGGGCGGCGATTTCCGACGCCCTTTTCTTTCGCTCCTCAGTCGGCACAGCCCCGCTGAGGGTGACGACCCCCTGGCGTGTATCGACGTTGATCCGGAAGAGATGAAGGGTTGTATCGCCTGCTAAATTTGCACGGATCCGGGCCGAGATCGCGGCGTCATCGATCGTCTCCGGGGCGACACTCTTCTGATGGGATGCGCATCCGGCCACCCCTACGATCAGTAAAACTACAAAGAACAAATAACGAATCTGTTTCATCTTATTGATCTATCCATGGCCCATGGCCAATTAATCGATGCAAAGCGCCTGCTGAGTTACTGATGGCTGGAGCGGCGGCTTCGGGAGGTCGCCGCTCCAGCCGATCCGTTTATCCGACATCTTCGAGAAAGTGCACGGGAAGTGCTTTCCCCGGTTTTCTGGACGACGAGCCCTCAAACTTACCGACTTTTAGGTTGTCCTCCACACGGCGGACCCCCTCGGTATTCTTAGCAATTCCAATCGCCTTTTGTTTCTGGTCGGCCGTATCCACCACGCCACTCAGGAAAACGACACCGCTCTGCGTGTCGACGTCGATCTTCATTGCATTCAGCGCGTCATCTGACAGAAGCTTTGCCTTGACCTTCGCCGTCAGCGCAGCATCGTCGCTTCGCGAAGGGGTGCTGGCACCTCGATCGGTCGGCGTATTCTGGCTGTGGTTATCCCGCCAAGAGGCACAACCGGCCATCACTCCTATCAATAGAACCAGAACCAGCGTTTTACTGAGTGTTTTGTTCATTTGTGTCTCCTTTAAAGGTTATTTAATGGAACAGAAATGTCAGACCGCCTCGAACCTGATAATTGTTCGTCGAAATCGGAGGCAGGCCGGCGCGGACGATGGCATTGTCGATATTCTTGCCGAAGATGGGCTCCTCCGAAACCTTCGCCGCTGTCGGCATTTTGATTTCATCCAACCGCCATGAACGCCGATTCCGAAGTTGGCGATCTCCGGTATATACCAAGCATGCTTTTCTTGGTTCATGTCGTCCTGTGCATGGGCGGAGAGGGCACCCCTCCTTGTCTCTAAAACCTCTGGGTCAGCAAGTTCCATTTCTCGGTGCTCGACCTAATTTAAGACAGCGGTTTCCAATGGCGGTTATCATCAGAGCGCGGCGAATGACTCAAAATTAAGTCGAGCATTGCGACATGTGCCACCGGAGATAGCATCGCACTGCCGGAATGGGGAGCAATTCGATATCGGTCAAAATTGACCGCGCTTTCACCTCACATTGTGGAGAGGTCATTCCTTATTTTTTTAGCCGCAGAGGAAAGAACCATTCCTTTGCGGAGAAATTCATATGGCAATTGAACCCGGGCGGACACCGTCCTGATTACAAAGCAGCCGCCCAAGCACCGTCTCAAGAGAACTCGCTTTTGCTCACTAAGACGGCGAGGCTCTACGATAACCGGAGAAAGACTATCGGCTCCGATGGCGACCGGCCGATTTTCGGTTCGACATAATAACTTTGTCGACAATTTCACCGCAATAAACACATCTCCAGCCTGGATAGAACCAGGCGTATTCATCTTCCAAGCCGTAGAAGTTTTCGTGAACCATCGATCCTGAGCATCTTGGACATTTCATAATCGACCTCAACTCCGATTAGATTGTCTTTAATAACAAGAGGAAGCGGCGCCTCCTCTTTCCCCCAATTTTGCTTGACTAAAACAGCAAGTTCCATGCCCTCGCGAAAGATGCGAATTAGACAGAAAAAGAGGTCCCTGCGGTTAGGAAATGAAAAAAAATGCAGTTTTTATGAAACGCTACCGGAACTTCGTGATGCAGCCGAAATCAGATGGAAAAAAAGCAAGGAGGAGAGGTTAGTTCGGGTAATTTTTTCACAGCAATGGAAGGGGGAAAAGGCCAGTTGTAAATCTTACATACGGATCGTTAACACACCGCCGATTCCTCTATCCTCATCGAGGCGGTGGCGCTGTCGATCCGAGCGTGGATGCCGAAAGGAAGGGTGGCCAGCGCATCCCCATGTCCCGAGGGAAAACCGAAGAAAATAGGGAAAGAGAATTCCTCTAAGATCTCCAAGATGATCTCTGGAAGGCGCTCCGGCTGGCAGCGCGGCATTTGACCGAAGACAATCCCCTTCACCCGATCGAATTTTCCGAGTCCCTTTAGGTGAGAGAGCATCCGATCAATCCGATACGGGGCTTCGTCGGTATCTTCAATGAAGACAATTTTCCCGTCGGTCTCGATTTCATAAGCGGTTCCGATCGAGGTACAAATCAACGTCAGACAACCGCCGATCAAGACCCCTTCCGCCGTTCCGGGCCGCAGAATCTCGACCTGAGGAAAGACCATTTCGACCTTCTCTCCGCCGAGAATCCGGACGAAATTTTCTTCCGATAGCCGATTCGATTCTTTCCCGAACTGCGTCGCCACCATGGGGCCATGGAAAACCGCCCAACCGAACGAACGGGAGAAGTAGAGGAGGAGGGTCGTAATATCGCTGCAGCCAACCAAGATTTTGGGGTGCCGGGCAATCCGTTCGGGAGAGAGAAACGGGAGAATGCGCGCGGCGCCGGAGCCGCCCCGCGCGCAGACGATCGCATCGACGCCGCTCTCGAACATCGATTGGAGATCGTCCGCCCGCTCCCGGTCCGTTCCGGCAAAATAGCGATGCGCCTTTTCCACATGCCGTCCCAGAACCACTTTGAATCCGAGCTGCTCCAGCCGGAGCACGCCTCGATGAAGCGCGGCTGAATCGACCTGCCCCGCAGGGGCCACGATGCCGAGGGTGTCCCCCGGTGACAGCCTCTTTGGCTTGATGATTTCTTTCCGGCCGGTCCTTTTAGACACCGACGACCTCTTGAAAGATCAGATCATGCAGCTCGGGGCGAAAGGTGCGGATCTTTTGATTTTCGCGGGTGGGATGAATCCGATTGGTCAGAAGAATAACGACCAGATCTTTTTTCCGATCGACCCAGATCGACGTCCCCGTAAATCCGAGGTGACCGAAGCTGAGGGCGGAGAAATGATGGCCGGACGAAGAGCCTGGATGTGACGGCGTGTCCCAACCAAGCCCCCAAGAAGAGCCGACCGGGACATCGTTCCCTTTCTGCAGGGTGGTAAAAAGAGCGGCCAGGGTCGGATCGAGCAACCCTTCTCCCGCAATGGAGTCGAGCCAGAGCCGAACCAGCCGATAGACCTCCCATGCCGTGGAGAAGAGCCCGGCATGGCCCGCCACGCCCCCCATTGCATAGGCATTGTCGTCATCGACCCACCCTCGGATCACCTTTCCCCGCCAGGCACACTCTTCGGTCGCGGCAAAGAGACGGCCTCGGTAGGCCTGCGGTCGGCGGCCGATGCGGATAAAGAAAGTCTCCTTACAATGAAGCTCAGAGAAGAGCTGCCGATAACAGAAGCGGTGAAGCGGCTCGGTCGCGACCGCCTCCACCACCTCGCCCAGGAGAATAAATCCAAGATCGCTGTAGAGGCTCTGGCGACCCGGCGCGGCGATCAGCGGCTCCTCACGCATCCGCTGACAGACGAGGCGTTTTGCGGAGGGGGAGCCCAAAAACCCCGGCTCTTTTTCTTCCCGCTCGACGATCTCCTGATAGTAAGGCTTCCAATTTGGCAGACCGGCGCTGTGATTGAGAAGATGATAAAGGGTGATCTCCTGCTTGGTCCCTTCAGCGAATTCGGGAAAAAACTTGGAGAGAGGATCGGTGAGCGTAAGCGATTTGTTTTGAATTAATAAAAGAACCGCGGCCGCGGTGGCAAGCGGCTTGGTGAGGGAGGCCAGGTCGAAGAGGGTGTCACAGGTCATCGGGATCTGATTGGGAAGAAGGGAGGCCGATCCAAATGCCTCATGGAAGCAGATCTGCCCCTGATGATGGATCAGCAGGACCCCTCCTGGGAAGACCCCGGAGGCAACCCCCTCCTGCATCTTCTCAGCAATCTGGCTCATCGTCGACTGCGTCGGTCCTCCTCATCCATGAGATAGCTTCGAGATGATTTCTTAAAAATGCTCTCCTCCATGCCCGTCGGCGCCGATAAAAACCCACTACTGCTTCCTTTCATTTAATACAGCGATCAGTTTTTGATGAATTCCCCCAAAGCCGCCGCTCGACATGATGCAGACGACATCCCCAGGCCGCGCCTCTCTCGCAAGAAGCGCGACGATTTCATCCGGGGTCGACATAAACGCCGCCTTCCGTCCCAGGGCGACCAGATCCGAGACAATCTGCGCCGGGCTGAGTCGATGCTCGGCCGGAATCTTCTCCGGTGAGAAGAGGTCGGCCAGGATCACTCGGTCGGCTTCGGCAAGGGATGCGACAAATTCTTTCTGAAAGATGTTTCTCCGGCTGGTCGCGGAGCGCGGCTCGAAAACCGCCCAGAGCCTCCGTTTAGGATACCGCAGGTGGAGCGCCGCCAGCGTCTCATAGATCGCCGTCGGATGATGAGCGAAGTCGTCAATGATCAAAATCTCTTGGACCGTCCCAACGACCTCCTGTCGCCGCTTGACCCCCTGAAACAGGCGCACCCCTTCCTGAATTTGAGTCCAAGAGACCCCCTGATGATGTGCAAGCGCAATCACCGCGAGGGTATTTCTCAGATTATGTCGACCGACCAGCGGGCTTCGGATGGCTCCGAGCTTGCGTCCCCGATAGATCACTTCGAACGAAAGAAGGTCCTCGACCATCTTGATCTCATCCGCTTGCCAATCGGCGCCGTCATCGAGCCCATACGTTTCAACACGGCAGACCAATCCCTTGGTGATTTCGGCAATCGCCGGATCTCCCGCCGCCGCCACCAGCAGCCCCTCGGGAGGGAGAAGCCCGACGAACTTTCGGAACGCTTCCTTAATCGCCGCCAAATCGGGATAGATATCTCCGTGGTCGAATTCAATGCTGGTTAAGATAGCGCTGTGCGGACGATAGTGGAGAAACTTCGGCCCCTTGTCAAAAAAGGAGGTGTCATATTCATCCCCCTCCACGACAAAGAGCGCACCCTTTCCCAAACGGTGATTGCTGTTGAAGTTCTTGACCCAGCCGCCGATCATCATTCCGGGGTCGAGGTTCGCGGAGGTCAGCACCCAGGCCAGGAGCGAAGAGGTTGTCGTCTTCCCGTGGGTGCCGGTTACTACCAGTGATCGTTTCTCTTTAAGAAAAAACTCTCCCAGCGCAGCCGGCATCGAGAAATAGGGAAGCCCTCGCTCTAGCGTGGCGACCACTTCGGGATTCGTTTTTCCAACTGCATTGCCGATAATGACCAGATCGGTATTCGATTCGATGTGGGAGGGGTTATATCCGATCTTGCATTGGATCCCCGCCTCTTGCAGCAGGGTGCTCATCGGAGGGTAGATCTGGGTATCGGAGCCGGTGACCTCGTGTCCCGCTCTCTTCAGCAGTCCGGCGAGGGCCGCCATCCCGGTCCCACAGATGGCGATCATGTGGATGCGTTTCGATTCAGGCAAGGAGTCTCCTCAATCCCATCAGGACGATGCGAGTGTAGCAGGCTCTTTGGGTTTTAGCAAGAAGCTTACAGAAATGAGGCGGTCAAAAGCCGATGTCGTGCGATCAAAATCAGGCTGTCTCCGGCAAGTGCTCTTTGATCTTTCGCAACACCTCTCCCGGATTAATCGGTTTGATGATGTAGTCCTCCGCCCCCAGTTCAATCCCCCGGGCCTTGGAGGCCGGATCAACTTTGGCGGAGATGATGAGAATGGGAATCTTCCGATATTTCGGCTCAGCCTTCAATGCTTGTATGACGCCGAATCCATCGAGCTTCGGCATCATAATGTCGGAGAGAATCAGCTCCGGCATCTCCTCTTGAACTTTCTCTACCGCCTCCATCCCATCCCGCGCGGCAATTACGATATATCCGCCTCGCCGGAGAACCGCCGTTAAGATTTGAATGGTGTCTTGATTGTCATCAACGACTAAAATCTTTTTAGACAATCGGTCTTCCTCCTTTCATCTCCTTGTTCATGAGACAGCCCCCTCCCGCCGGGAGGTCGATACTTACATCGGTCCGATTTTTCATGTGGTGCCTGTCGAAGAAAAGGAGATTGAAAGAAGGGTCAATTGATTGAAGGGGTGATCGGCTGTTCTATAAGAATGCTTCACCCGCATATATCGCTCCAGAACCATCCGGACCGTTCAGGGCCGGATAAACAGGTCCTCCCGGAATGAAGAGATCCGCATGTAGAAAAATAGTGACGGGAGTTATTTTATCACCATGTTCCCTTGAATACAAGGAAACGATTGAACTGAATGAAGGGCTGTCCCAGACGGATAAACGACCTTTCCTCCGAACAGGCGACGGCCCTATTGTCCGAGAAGAACGGTGACGGAGTTGGCACTTCGGTTCACCACCACAAGATCGAGCTTGCCATCTCCGTTAAAATCGCCCGTCGCCACAGCAACCGGATTCTGTCCGACGAGGCTAAGGAAAGCCGGCCCGAACAGATCGGTGCCGCTTCCCAAATAAACCGTGGCCGAATTGTCGCGGAAGTTGGGAACAATCAAATCAAGATTGCCGTCTCCGGTAAAATCGGCCAGTCCGACGGCATACGGCTGTAAGCCGACGACCAATATCGTCGGCACGCCGAACCCGCCTGTCGCATTATTCATCAAGATTGAAACGGTGCTGGTCGCATTGTCCGCAACGGCCAAATCGAGAAAATGATCGCCGTTAAAATCCCCGGCCACCAATCCGATCGGATCATACGTTCGGCTCGGGTCATCTCCGATGTCAGAAGGAGCCGGCGCGCCGAAGGTCCCGTCACCGGCACCCAGGAGGAGCGAGACTTGGTTCCGCAAACGGTTGGTGACGACGAGGTCGAGATTTCCATTGACGTCCTGATTGAAATCTCCCGCGACAATTCCCGTCGGACTGATGCCGGCCGGGAACGCGGAGGGAGCGCTGAATCCCCCCGATCCGTCTCCCAACAAAATGACCACTTTCCCATTTCCATTGATCGTGGTCGCCACGGCCACATCCAGGTTTGAATCGTGATTCAAGTCTGCGACGACCAGACCCGCCGGGAAGGTCTTTGCCTGATCGGCCAAATTGCTATAGACAGGAAGCGAGGTCGCCGAAAAAACACCGGCCCCGTTGTTCGATAAAAGGGTGATCGTTCCATCGGTGCTGTTGGAGACAACCAGGTCGGGCGGCTGTCCGGCACCGTGAAACTTTCCGGCGGCGATATATTGAGGATGAACCCCGACCGTATAGTGAACCGCCGCACCGAATGCCTGAGTCGGCGTCGTGAAATCACCGGTCCCGAAAAGAATCGAGATGTCGTTGGTTGCGAAATTGGCGGTTGCCAGGTCCATCTTTCCATCTCCGTTAAAATCGGCAACGACGATATCGTTTGGACTCGTCCCCGCACCCACCGGGAAGTCATAGGGCGGACCGAGGAACGGCAGCACGAAACCTTGATCGGCCCCCTCCGCAGTCCCATTCGCGTTCTTCGCCACGATTCGATAATGGTACGGGTTATTCGGAGTCAGCCCATTGAGGGTGATCGGATTCACATTGATGAAATTGTTTCCCGCCGCAAAGGGCTGGGCAATCGGAACCTTCGTTCCATAAGCGGTTGTCACGCCATATTCGAAATACGCCTCTGTCACGGCGAATCCGTTCGGGTTGATTTTTCCGTTTAGTGTTGCAGAACCTGAGAGGATCACATTGGTCGGCGGCAATGTGATCACCGCTGGCGGAGGGGTGGGATTCGGCACCACGGATATTTCTGATGAGGGGAGACTCTCTCCCCGATCGTTGCGTGCCGTGACGACATAATAATACGTCTGTCCATTCGTGAGACCCGTCTCGGTATGAGGGCTGGAAACAGTAGGAATCGATTGTCCATTGGCAGGGGTCACCCCTGCCGCCGTTCTCCAATAAAGGATATACGCACTGGTAGACAATGCTCCGGCTGCGTTGTCCCAACTTAATGTCACTTTTTGATCTCCAGGCACCGCGGTCAGGTTGCTGGGCGGTGCTGGAACTGTCTCAGAGGCAAAGGGGGTCGCCGACACCTGAGCCGACTCGACCCCTTGTCCAAGGCTATTCTGCGCTGTGACGACAAAGTAATAAGTCGTTCCATTGGTCAGACCGGCTTCGATTCGGATCGTCGCCCCTCCCAGAACCTGGGTCTGCCTGCCACCGACGATCGTATTCCAATTGTTTCGATTCACTCCCGACCTCTCCGCGCGGTAGACGAAATAGCTCGATGCCCCTGTCACGGAGTTCCATTCCAATGTGATTTGACCGACCGACGGGGTCGCTTTCAAACCGGTGGGAGCGAGAGGAAGGGCGGTGGAAAGTGGTGTGGCAGACGCTTCAACCGACTCGGCACTCTCCCCCGCCGCGTTGACCGCGGTCACGACCACATAATAGGTCGTTCCATCGGAGAGATCGGTGTGGGTGAAGGGGCCTGCAGCCACCGGCAGACGCTCGCCGAGGGGGAGCGTCTGATAATTCACCTTGGTGATGCCGGAGACAGTAGCGAAATAGAGATTGTAAGAGAGCGCCCCCGGCACCGGGGTCCACTCGACCGTGATCGCTCCGCTCGCCGTGGTGAGGATAACCCCCGTCGGCGCCGGCAGGAGGCCTGCATCGTGGTGCCGATGGCTATGGCCGCAAGCGGCCAGAAGGAGAGAGATCAGGATGAAAGGGAGGGCTCTAATCTGTCGAATGCCGGCTGTCTGATCGTTTATCTTCCACATCCCACCTGAGTGTAACAGCCGATCCCCCTTTTGACAAGAAACAGAGGCCGATTGATCGGGTCTTTGGATTCCCGCTCGATTCTTGACCTCCTCCGGTCAATCCTCTATAATGATCTGATTTTTGAAGGATTCTCCGGCATCCGGGAATGCTTCGTCACGAGGGGAGCCGATGGAAGAGGTCAATGACCAGATTGCTCAACGGATCAAAAAGCTCGACGCGCTACGCGCCGCCGGAATCGATCCGTATGGAGCCCGCTTTGAGGGGAAAACACCCCTCGCCGAAATCGTCGAGAAATATCAGACGGCGACCAAAGAGGCGCTTGAAGCACAGCCGGTGCGCTACAAGATCTCCGGAAGGATGGTCTCGCTCCGGCGGTTTGGAAAAGCCTCCTTCGCCCACCTGCAAGACGGCAGCGGTCGGCTTCAGGTCTACTTCAAGAAAGATCATCTCGGCGAGGCCGGGTATGATCTTTTCGAGAAGCTCGACATCGGCGATTACATCGGCGTGGAGGGCCCCCTTTTCCGGACGAAAACAGACGAGCTGACCCTTCAAGCCGATCGGTTAACGCTCCTCTCCAAGTCGCTTCGGCCCCTTCCGGAAAAATGGCATGGGCTGACCGATGTCGAGACCCGTTACCGGATGCGCTATGTCGATCTGATCGCGAATCCGGAGGTCCGGCGGGTCTTTGCGCTCCGCGGCCAGATCATCGATTCAATCCGCCGGTTTCTCAGCCAACATGGCTTCTTGGAGGTAGAGACGCCGATGATGCATCCGATTCCGGGGGGTGCGGCGGCCCGGCCATTTGTTACGCATCACAACACGCTGGGGGTCGATCTCTACCTGAGAATCGCGCCGGAGCTTTATTTGAAGCGGCTGATCGTCGGTGGGTTCGAGCGGGTCTATGAGATCAACCGCAACTTTCGAAACGAAGGAATCTCGACGATCCACAACCCCGAATTCACAATGCTCGAATTCTACATGGCGTATGCCGACTATCGCGACCTGATGTCGTTCACCGAAACACTTTTTACGACGGTGGCGACCGAGGTCTTGGGGACGCTGACGTTTGAATATCAGGGGAAACCGATTGATTTCACCCCTCCTTGGCGACGGCTCGCTTACCTTAACGCCATCGCGGAGAAACACCAGGTCTCCGTGGCAGCGCTCTCCGACCCAAAGCGGGTGGCGGAGATCATGCAAAAGGCGGGAGTGCCGGTCAAACCGACTGCGTCGCTCGCGAAACAGTTGAATGACCTCTTTGAGATAACGGTCGAGCCGGGACTGACCGGACCGGTTTTTATTACAGACTATCCGACCGAGATCTCTCCCCTGGCAAAGCGGAAGCCCGACCAGCCGCATCTGACCGAGCGGTTCGAGATGTATATCGCCTCGCGCGAGATTGCAAACGCCTTCTCCGAGTTAAACGATCCGCACGATCAACGATCGCGCTTTGAATCGCAGGTGGCGCAGCGGGCCGCCGGCGATCTGGAGGCGCATGTGATGGATGAGGACTATCTCCGCGCCCTCGAATACGGAATGCCGCCCACGGCGGGAGAAGGGATCGGGATCGACCGGCTCGTCATGCTGCTGACGAACCAGAGCTCGATCCGGGACGTCATCCTCTTCCCTCAGATGAGACCGGAAAAATAAATTGAAGGAGTCAGAAGTCAGGAACCAGAAGCCAGAAGAGACTTTCGTTTTCCCCTTCTGACTCCTGACTTCTGAATTCTGACTTCTAATTTCTTAAAAGGAATCAATGTCATTTCCTTACGAATTTTTTGTCGGCCTTCGCTATCTGAGGGCCAAACGCCGTCAAAAAGGGATCTCTCTCAACACCCTAATCTCGATCGGCGGGGTGATGGTCGGGGTTGCGGCGCTGATCGCCACCCTCGCCGTGATGACCGGCTTCAAAGAAGATCTCCGAGATAAAATTCTCGGGACGAATTCCCATGTCGTCATCACCGACCGGACCCGCGACGACATCCAAGACTATTACCGCCTGGCCGACGAGGTCAAAAAAGTGCCGCACGTGGTCGCCGCCACCCCCTTCATCTTCCGGCAGGTTCTCCTCTCCTCGGATACCAATGTTTTCGGCGTCGTCCTCCGCGGGATCGATCCGACGACCGAAGCCCAGGTGACCGAGATCGGCAAAAACCTGGTGGAGGGAAAGCTCGACTATCTGACCAACCCCCCTTCCCTTTCCCTACCGGACCAAGAGCTCGCCGAACCGGAGGGGGCGGCGGAGAAGAATTCACCCGGAATCATTATCGGAAAAGAGCTCGCCGGTCGGCTGGGAGCCTTTCTGGGAGACCGGATCAACATCGTCTCCCCGGTCGGGAAAGAAGGAAAAAATCTCGGCAAAGCGCTCGGGGGACCGATGGGCTTTACCCCGAAGATCCGGAAGTTCCGCGTCGTCGGCATTTTCGATTCGGGGATGTATGAATACGACTCCTCGCTCGCCTACATCTCCATCAAAGAAGCCCAGCAGTTCTTCAACCTCCCCGACGTCGTCACCGGGGTGGAGGTGAAGGTCGATGACATCTTCATCGCCGACCGGGTCGCCCAGCAGATCGAGAGCCATCTTCAATTCCCTTACCAAGCGCGCGACTGGATGAAGCTCAACCGGAATCTTTTTTCCGCGCTTCAGCTCGAAAAGATGATGATGTTCATCATTCTGGTATTGATCATCCTGGTCGCCTCGTTCAACATCGTCAGCACCTTGACGATGACGGTCGTGGAGAAGAGCCGGGAGATCGCCATCTTGAAGGCGATGGGGGCGACACGGGAGTCGGTGATGCGGATCTTCATGCTGGAGGGGGTCATCATCGGCGGGGTCGGCGTGGCGCTTGGCACCCCGCTGGGGATCGCCGTCTGCTGGGTGCTTCAAAAGTTTTATACACTGCCGAGCGATATCTACTACATCAGCCATCTTCCGGTAAAGATCCAGATGGTTGATGTCATCCTGGTCTCATCGGCGGCGGTCCTCATCGGATTTCTCGCCACCCTTTATCCCTCTTGGCAGGCAGCCAGGCTCGACCCGGCCGAGGCGCTGAGGTATGAGTAAAAGAAGACAGGAGTCAGGAGTCCGAATTCAGAATAAAAGACACCTCTGCCCTATTCTGGATTCGGACTCCTGTCTTCTATCTCCTCTATTTTGGGTTCTCCGTGATTGACGTTATCGATCTCTACAAATCATTTCCGATCGCCGGCAAGGAGCTGGTCATCCTTCGGGGGGTCACCGTCTCTATTCAGAAAGGAGAGATGCTCTCCATCGTCGGCGCCTCCGGCGTCGGGAAGAGCACCTTTCTCCACATCCTCGGGGGGCTCGATCGTCCGACCTCCGGGAAAATTCTTTTTGAAGGGGCCGACCTCTTTGCCCGGTCGGATCGGGAGTTGGCGGAATTTCGAAACCGACAGATCGGATTCGTCTTCCAATTTCATCACCTTCTGCCGGAGTTTACCGCGCTGGAGAATGTCATGATGCCGGGGTTGATCCGGCGGATCGATCGGCGGGAGTTAGAGACGGCCGGACGGGAGATGCTCGAGGCGGTCGGTCTCTCCCACCGCCTCACCCATCGCCCGGGACAGCTCTCCGGCGGGGAGCAGCAGCGGGTGGCGATCGCCCGGGCGTTGGCGCTGCGGCCGCAGCTGATCTTGGCCGATGAGCCGACCGGCAATCTCGACACCCATACGAGTGATGAAGTCTTCGCTTTGCTGAAGGGAATCAATCGGGATCGAGGGATGACCTTCGTCCTGGTCACCCACAACGAAAAGCTTTCCCTTCAGGCCGACCGGCTGATTAAAATGGTCGATGGAAAGATCGAAGGGGGATAGCGGGACGCTCCGCCTTCAATGAGGCGTTTCATCCGAGGGGTCATTCTGTTTTTCGCGGCAGCGTTGCAACCCCGGCGACGGCCAATTCATCATCAGGTAAATCTACATCCTTTTTGCCTCGGTCGCCGGACTCGCGATCAAAAAAAAGGAGCGACCGATTCGTCGCTCCTGGGGGGATGGGAAAGAGAAATTAAAAGCCGAGACTTGCCTGCACAATGTAGCGGCGATCGCTCCGCTGTCCGGCGAAGGCGCCGATCTCTTCCGCATAGGTGGCGGCGGAAACGGAAAGAATCCAAAAATCGAGATCGACCCCGGCGGTCACGTAGCCGGCATTGAGGCCGGCGCGAAGCGCCAGGATCTTCGGGAAGCGGAACTCGGCCCCCAAATGGGTCCGCTTGTAAAGATCTTTGTCCGCATCGGCATTCTTGGTCAGATCATCGACCTCGACCGCAAAGGTCGTCTTGAGGATCCAGAAGTTGGGGTTGATCGAGGCGCCGACATTCACCTCTTGGGGGATGATCCCGAGCTCCTTGAAATCGAGATCGGTGATGTTCTGGACGACGAGGGCGAAGGTCGGTCGGAGCGGACTTTTTAAACTCAGCTTCGTCCCGACGTCGAAGGCGAAATCCGATTTCTTCTCCCGCTGATCGAGCGGATCAAAATCTTTGTGTGCGATCTCCGGAGCGAAGTAGACATGCTTAATCCCGTCCCGCTTAATAAATTTACCGGTCGCACCGAGTTGTAGCTGCTGGTCAAAAAAACCGAGCGCCCCGGAGACAAGGAGGCCGGTATCCAGCTTGATGTCCGTAAACACCGCGGGATTACCGGGATTTCGGATATCCATATCGAGTGTTCCCTGGCCTAAAACGCCAATTGCAAAGTTGTGCATGAAGACGTTAGGAAGGGCCGCTGCACGGACGTGCTGATGTTCGCCGACCATCTTGCTCAGGAAATCGGCAACGATGGCTTGATTATCGGTATCGAGATCTTTCAAGTCGCTATAGAGCGATTTGCTGTTCTTAGAAACCTCCAGAAGGGGGTTGAGGATCGACACCCCTCCGAATCCGCTCACATCGTTCAACCCGGCCGGATTGTAGAACATCGCATTCTCGTCGTCGGAAAGGGTGATGAAGGCCCCTCCCATGCCGAGCGGACGGATGCCCCGGTAAAGGGTCGGAAGCTCCTCGGCCCAGGTGACCCCTACCGAGAAGAGGCCGACCGCCAATAGCCCTAGCAAAACGATACTTCTCTTTAACATCGCACGCTCCCTAAAATGAGTCCGAGTCCTTAGATGCCGCCGAGGAAAGTCACAACGGTTGTGGCGCTTCCTCCCGACAGCGACTGTTGAATCTGCTGGATATGACCGCTGATGTTGTCGTTACCGATATTGGCTTCGGTCAATCCAGTATCCATGTCGCCGACATCGGCGAGCACTCTGGAGAGAGCAGCGGCATTCACGGAGGAGACGGCCGGCAGTGCATTCGGTTTTCCGGTGGTCGTGTTGTAACCGCCTGTCAAGCTGCCGAGGAAAATAACCAGATCGCTGGTCGACGCGATGGCCAATTGAAGCCCTTGGTCCGGAGTCCGGCTCGGGATGGAAGTCAAAAGAGAGACCGCCGCGCCGATGTCGCTGACATTGGCCGCCGTCGGACTGGAGAAGTGTTTTGAGAAAAGGGTATAACTGGTTGCCCCGGAGGCGGCTGGTTGATTGGCCCCCTCTTTAATGAGGTCAAAGACATCCAATCCCGCGCGGCCGGCGTAGGCCGAGGCGTAGAGGCTGACGATCTCCGGATCGCAGGTCGGCGCCGTCAGCGACGTACCGCAAAGCTCTTGGAGGGTCTCGATCGCCGTGGCAAAATCGCGGTCGTCCAGCGCGATTCGCGCCTTCTCAACCTTCGCCTCTTTGGTGCTGTCATCGCCCAGGTTCTCCAGCACGCTCTTGCCGCCGCAGCCCTCTCCGTTCGCTCCCCCTAAAAAGAGGGGCGCCGCGAGCAGAATCCCAATCCAGATCATCTTCTTCCAATCAAACTGCATGGTCCTCTCCTCTTTGTCGATCTGATGAATCTCAGTGAAATATTTTTGAAGGAATGAAGACTGAATGACCCTGGGAGTCTTCGGCCCGAATGGGAAACGCATCTCGCCCCTCTCGCGCGTTGATCCCAAGAAAGAGAGACCGATCCGCAGCGCACAAAGATCCATCGGAGACGAGCAACGCTACAAAGGTAGCAGGTAATCGGGGTTTGTCAAGAAAAGGGAAGAAATAACACGAATAGGCGGAGGTCCATCCCGGTCGAGGATAAAACGGGCGGGTAAAACTATGCGCGGGTGGCGGCTTTCAATGAAGCGATCAGGTCGGTCAACCGGGAGAGATACGCGGGATCGTTCTCCGCAGCCTCCACAATCTTGACCAGCGCGGTCCCGACAATGATCCCGTCGGCCGCTTGCGCCATCTCTTTCGCCGCCTCCGGCGTAGAGATGCCGAAGCCGACGGCGATCGGCAGCGCCGTCATGGCCTTCAACTTTCGAATCCGCTCCTGGACCGCCCCCTGCTCGGTCAGGGGAACACCGGTGATCCCGGTGAGGGAAACATAATAGATGAACCCGCTCCCCTCTTTCACGAGCCGCTCCGCCCGCTCGGGCGGGCTCGTCGGCGCGATCATGAAGATCAGGTCGATTCCGTGACGTCTCGACAGGGTGAGAAATTCTTTCGACTCCTCGTGAGGAAGGTCGGGGATGATGACGCCATCGATTCCAACCCCTTTTGCCTCCTTAAAAAAATCGAGCAAGCCGAAAGCATAGATCGGATTGCAGTAGGTCATCAACAGAATCGGAATCTTTGTCTGCCGCCGGAGCACCGTGACCGTTTCCAGCACGGCCCGCAGCGTGGTCCCCTGGCGGAGCGCCCTTTCGGACGCTTTCTGGATCGTCGGGCCGTCGGCAACCGGATCCGAGAAGGGGACGCCGAGCTCGATCAGATCGGCCCCCGCCTTTTCGATCGCAAAGACAATCTCCGCCGTTTGGGCAAGGGAAGGATCGCCCGCCATTACATAGGCGATCAGCGCCTTCTCTTTTCGCTGGGATAAACTTTTAAAGACCGATTCGATCCGGCTCATCAGGAACCCCTTCCAGAGAGGGATGCATCGGAGGCCGACAACCTGTTCGGATGAAGGATCGGCTCGATCTCCCCCTTTTCAAATGCAACGATGAATGTTTCAACAACCCGCGGATCGAACTGCGTACCGGCCTGCTTTCGCAGCTCCTGAACGGCGAGCTCGGCCGGAAGGCCTTTTCGGTAGGGACGGTTGGAGGTCATCGCATCAAAGGTATCGCAGACCGAGATAATCCGGGCCATGATCGGAATCGCCTCCCCCTTGAGGGCGTCCGGATATCCCTGCCCGTCATATGTTTCATGATGATGGCGAATACCTGGGATGATCTCCCGCAACGGCCGGATATTTTCGACGATCCGCGCGCCGATCACCGTATGACCTTCCATGATTTTCGCTTCCTCCGGCTCCAGCCGATTCGGCTTCCCCAGAATGCGGTCCTCAATCCCGATTTTGCCGATGTCATGAAGCGCCGCAGCAAGTTTTAAGCTCTCCGACTCCTCCGGGGTGAGTCCCAGCCGCCTTCCGACGACGAGGCTGTACTCCAGCACCCGCTTCGTGTGGCCGCCGGTATAGGCATCTTTTGCCTCGATCGCATCGCCGAGCGCCGCGGCGGTGCTAAGGAAGGTCTCTTTCAGCTCTTTATAGAGGCCCGCATTCTCGATGGCGATGGCCACCTGGTCGGCCAGCAATTTAAGCCCTTCCAGATCAATCGGAGTAAACTTTCCCCGCTTCTTGTTAATCGCTTGGAGCACCCCGGCGATCTTCTCCCGGATCCGGACCGGAACGCAGATCATGTTGCGGGTGACGAAACCGCTCTTCTCGTCGGCGCTCTTGAAAAAGTAGGGATTCGACCGGGTGTCGTTGATGATTTGCGCCTCGCCTGTCTGGGCGACCCAGCCGGCGATTCCTTCCCCCGGCTTTAAACGAATCTCCCGAACCTTCTCCCCTTTCTCGCCGAGGGCGATCTCGAAGAAAAGATCTTTCGTCTTCGGATCGATCAACAGAAGCGAGCCGACCTCCGACCGCATTAGATGGGTCGCCGACTCCATGGCCCGCCGCCGAACCACCCGCTCATCAAGGGTGGAGTTCAGGAGCCGGCTCATCTCCTCCATCGCCTCCAGGATTTCCAGCCGGGCTTTCTGCGCCGCAATCGTTTTTCGGAGTCGATTCTCGACCGACTCCGTCGGGCCGGTCCCTTTTTTCTTAGCTTTGGATCGGCCTCGCGCTCCCGGTCCGGACTTCTTTTTTGTGGCCACCGTCATCGGCCTCCTCGGGTCAGGTTATTTGTTCTCCCCGAACTCCGACATAAATTGCTTCATCTGCGAGAGTTGGTTTACGTCTTTATCTCCCCGCCCGGAAAGGTTGACGATCACCCGCTGATCGGGCGAGAGGGTCGGAGCCACCTTCACGAGATGAGCGATCGCGTGGGCCGATTCCAGCGCCGGCAAAATGCCTTCGGTCTCGGCCAGCAGCCGAAATGCCGCCAGCGCCTCTTCGTCGGTCGCATAGGTATACTCAATTCGTTTTAATTCACGGTAATAGCTATGCTCCGGACCGACGGCGGCGTAATCGAGCCCGGCCGAGACCGAGTGGGTCGTCTCGATCTGCCCATGCGGATCTTGAAGCAGGTAGGTCATCGTCCCATGGAGCACGCCGACCGACCCGGCGGCGAACCGTGCCGCATGCTGCCCGGCCGCGATGCCGCGGCCCCCCGCCTCCACGCCGATCATCCGAACCGACTTGTCGGAGAGAAAAGGATAAAAGAGACCGATCGCATTGCTCCCCCCGCCGACGCAGGCGATCAAGAGATCAGGAAGCGTTCCTTCAGCCCGGAGGATCTGGTGACGCGCCTCCTCTCCGATGACCGACTGGAAGTCGCGAATCATCATCGGATAGGGATGGGGCCCCAAGACCGAGCCGAGAATATAATGGGTGGTTCGAATGTTCGTCGTCCAATCGCGCATCGCCTCACTGATCGCATCTTTCAACGTCCGGCTTCCGGCTTTGACGCCGGTCACCTTGGCCCCGAGCATCCGCATCCGGATCACATTGAGCGCCTGCCGCTCCATGTCGTCGGTTCCCATATAGACTTCGCAGGCGAGCCCCGCGCGCGCCGCCACCGTCGCCACCGCCACGCCATGCTGCCCGGCGCCGGTCTCGGCGATCACCCGCTGTTTCCCCATCCGCTGCGTCAGGAGAATCTGACCCATGGTGTTGTTGATTTTGTGCGCGCCGGTGTGGCAAAGGTCTTCCCGTTTGAGATAAACCTTTGCCCCTCCCAGCCGTTCCGAGAGCCGCTTCGCGAAATAAAGCGGCGTGGGACGGCCGACATAATTTTTCAACCCGTCGGCGAGCGCTTTCTTAAAGGCCGAATCGCGCCGGACCGCCTGATAGGCCGTCTCCAACTCTTCCAGCGCCGGCATCAACGTCTCAGGGACATACCGCCCGCCGTAGGAACCGAACCGCCCCTTCTTATTCGGCAGCAACATTTGTATCTCCCGCCCGCTTGGCCGCCTCGATAAACCGTTTGATCTTCATCGCATCCTTCTTTCCTTTTATCTTCTCCACCCCGCTGCTGACATCGACGCCGTAGGGTCGCACCCGGGCCACCGCGGCGGCTACATTTTCTGGGGTCAGGCCGCCCGCCAGGATGACCCTCGCCGAGGGCGCCGCCGTTGCGGCAATCGTCCAGTCAAAGACTTCGCCGCTTCCACCGAGCTGCTGGGGATGGTACGCATCGAGCAAAATAGCGCGGGCCGAAACGCGGGCGATCTCTTCCAGGCTCTTCTCATCCCGGACGCGGATCACGCCAATGGCCCGCGTGGCGAACGGCGCGATCACCTCGGGCGAAAACGGCCCATGGAACTGAATGAGATCGACGCCGCATTCGTCAATCGCATAGCGAAAATCTTTTTCCACCCCCGCGGTAAAGACGGCGACGGTCGTGACGAACGGCGGAAGAGCATCGATGATCTTTCGGACCGTCTCAGGCGGAACGAACCGCGGGCTCTCCGGTGCGAAGATAAATCCGACCGCATCGGCGCCCTGCTCCGCCGCCGCCATTGCATCTTCCAGGTGGGTGATCCCGCAGATTTTGACCTTCATAATAATGAAAACAAGAAGTCAGGAGTCAGAATTCAGAAGAGAGAATAAGAGATGTTACTTCTCAGCGGTCATTCCATCCTTTATCTTTATTCCGACTCCTAAATTCTGACTTCTGGCTTCTGAATTCTATCTCCCCAGTAATTCCTTCATCTTGTCGGCCATCTTCTCGGAGGCCATGAACGTCTCGCCGATCAGCATTGCATCGACCTCCGCATCATAGAGCCGCTCGACCTCTTTTCTCGAATGAATCCCGCTCTCGCTGATCACGATCCGCTCTTTTCGAAGAGAAGCGGGGATTTCGCGAAGCAGGCGAAAGGTCGTCTCCAGGTCGGTCTTGAAGGTCTGGAGGTCGCGATTGTTGATCCCGATGATCGGCGCCCAATCGAGCACCTGCTCCAGCTCTTTTTCGGTATGCACTTCGACCAGCACATCGAGCGAGAGCTCCCGCGCCAGATGAAAATAATCTACCGCTTGCCGCCGTTCCAACAGCGCGGCGATCAACAAGAGGGCGTCGGCCCCCCACGCGCGCGCTTCGTAGACTTGGAGCTCGTCGAGAATAAAATCTTTTTTTAAAAGCGGCAGGGTGCTGACCGATCGAACCTCTTGCAGAAATGAAGGGCTCCCCAGGAAAAAGTGCTCCTCCGTGAGGATGGAGAGGGCGGCGGCCCCTTCTCCCTCATAAATTTTGGCGATCTCGACCGGCTCGAACCGCTCCCGGATCACCCCCTTGGAAGGGGAAGCCTTTTTGATCTCGGCGATCAGCCGCGGCGACCCTTCCTGCCGTTCTCGAAGTGTTCGCTGGAACCCGCGGGTCGGGCCGGCGTCGGCAATCCGCGACCGGAGTTCCTGAAGGGTTCGTCGCCCCTTGCGGCGGCCGACCTCTTCGCGCTTGATTTTAAGAATCTCATCTAAGAAAATCATCATCAACCGAGGGGAGGAAGGGATCCCTCGCGCTATTTGTTGGTCATCTCCCGCAGCTGCTCGAGCTTCATCATCGCTCGTCCCGACTCGATCGACTCGGCGGCAAGCAGCACCCCTTCTTGGAGGGTCTTCGCCCTCCCGACGGCGACCAGCGCGGGGGCGGCGTTCATCAACACGACCTCCCGTTTCGGACCGGCCTCTCCTTTGAGAATCGAGAGAAGAATCTCCGCGTTCGCCTCGGCGTCGCCGCCCGCCAAATCTTTCAGACTTCCTCCGGAGAGCTGGAAATCTTTCGGCTCCAGCGGATAGGTGAGGACGCGTCCCCCTTTTGCCTCGGAGATTCGGCTCTTGCCGGTGATGGTGATCTCGTCCAATCCATCGGAGCCGTGCACGACGAAGCAGTGCTGCGACCCGAGATTGAGAAGCACCTGCGCCAGCAATTCGGTATAGATAGGAGAGAACACCCCCAAGACCTGAATCGTCGCACCGGCCGGATTGGTGAGCGGTCCGAGAATGTTAAAGATCGTCCGAATGCCGGTCTCTTGCCGCGGGCCGACCGCGTGCTTCATCGCGCCATGGAATCGGGGGGCGAAGAGAAACCCGATCCCGATTTCGTTGATGCACCCCTCGACCCGCTCCGGCGGCAGATCGATCTGGATGTCGAGCATCTTCAAGACATCGGCGCTTCCGCAGGAGCTCGACACCGAGCGGTTGCCATGTTTGGCGACGGTCACCCCGCAGCCGGCCACCACGAAGGCGACGGTCGTCGAGATGTTGAAGGTATGGAGCCGGTCTCCGCCGGTCCCGCAGGTATCGACGACGAGCGGGTCGCTCACATGGACATGGATCGCCTTTTCGCGCATGACCCGGGCCGACCCGGTAACCTCGGCAATCGATTCCCCCTTCATCCGGAGCGCGGTGATGTAAGAGGCAATCTGCGCCGGGGTGGCATTTCCCTCCATGATCTCACGCATCACCTCTTCCGCTTCGGTCTCGGTCAGGTCGACCCGCTCGACCACCTTTGCAATCGCCTCTTTGATCATCTTGAATCCCCCTTACTTCTTTATTGCGGACGCTTCCAGAGCAGGTCTCGGATCGCCCAGAAAATTCTTCAGCAGATCCTTTCCGACCTGCGTCAGAATTGATTCCGGATGGAACTGGACCCCCTCCACCGGAAACGTTTTATGCCGCACCCCCATGATCTCTCCCTCTTTCGTCCAGGAGGTGATCTCCAAGACGTCTGGAAGACTCTCTCGGCGGATGATGAGGGAGTGATATCGGGTCGCTTCAAATGGATTGGGAAGCGCTCTATAAATCGTCCGGCCGTCATGCTCGATCATCGACGTTTTCCCATGCATTAACCGGGGCGCCCGAATCACCTCGCCGCCGAAGGCCTCGCCGATCGCCTGATGTCCGAGACAGACCCCCAAAATGGGAATCCGGGCGCCGAATTCCCGGATCAGATCGACTGAAATACCAGCCTCCTTCGGCGTGCAGGGACCGGGCGAAATGACAATCTTCGAAGGCGCCATTCGCTCGATCTCCGCGAGGGTGAGCTTGTCGTTGCGATACACCTCCATCCCCGCCCCCAGCTCCCCGAGATACTGAACAAGGTTATAGGTGAAGGAGTCATAATTGTCGATGACGAGAAGCATGGGATTCCTTTTACTCTAAACCGCTCTCCGCCAATTGAATCGCGGTCAGCATTGCTTTGGCCTTGTTGACCGTTTCTTCATATTCTTTGTCGGGATCGGAGTCGGCGACGATTCCCGCCGCCGCCTGTATGGTCGCCTGATCGCCGTCGATGATGATCGTCCGGATTGTAATACAGGTATCCATGTTCCCTTGGAAGCTGAAGTAGCCGACCGCGCCGGCATACAGGCCGCGGCCCGCCGGCTCCAGTGCATGGATAATCTCCATCGAGCGGATCTTCGGAGCGCCGGTTACCGTACCGGCGGGAAAACACGATTGGAGCAGCGTGAACGCATCCTGCCCCTCCTCCAGCCGGCCGACGACGTTGGAAACGATATGCATCACATGCGAGTAGCGCTCGATCACCATCAGCTCATCGACCTGGACCGTTCCGTATTCGCAGACCCGCCCCAGATCATTCCGTCCGAGGTCGATCAACATGACATGCTCCGCCCGCTCTTTGGGATCGGCCAGAAGCTCCTTTTCGAGCGCCAGATCTTCCTGCGGCGTCGTCCCCCGTCGGCGGGTCCCGGCGATTGGACGGGTCTCGGCTTGTCGGCCTTCCAGACGAACCAACACCTCCGGAGAGGTCCCGACGAGATGAAGACGGCCGAATTTAAGAAAATACATATAAGGCGACGGGTTCACCCCCCGGAGGGCGCGGTAGACGGCAAATGGATCGCAGGAGAGCGTTATTGAAAAGCGCTGCGAGAGCTGCACCTGGAAGATATCGCCCGCCTTGATGAACTCCTTCGCGGCGAGGACCCCCTTCTTAAATCCCTCGCGGGTGAAATTCGATCTCGGAGAGAGCGTCCCCGCTTCGGCCGATCTCCGGGGGGCCGCTCCGACCGCCTCCCAATCCAAGGGGCGCCGAAGGCGATCGATCAGCGCGTCGATTTTTTCGATCGCCCGCTGATAGGTGCTTTTTAGATCGTCATTCTGAATGAACGCATTCGAGACCACCTTGATCCGATGCCGCACATTATCGAAAATCAGGAGCGTATCGGTAAAAAGAAAGAAAAAATCGGGGTTCGGTCGATCCGAGGAGTCGAAGCGAACCGGCTCGAAGAAGCGAACCATGTCATAACCGAGGTAGCCGACCGCCCCGCCGAAAAATCGGGGAAGTCCTTCCATCTCTACCGGCTTAAACTCCGAAAGAAGTTCCTTCAAGACAAGTAGCGGATTTCCGTCGGCGGCAATCTCCGTCGGCTTCCCCTCCCGGGTAATCACCACGCGCTCTCCTTCGGCCTTGATTAAGATCGACGGGTCGACCCCGAGAAAAGAGTATCTTCCCCACTTCTCCCCCCCCTCGACACTCTCCAGAAGGTAGGCATACTCCCGTCCGCCCGCAATTTTTAAAAATGCGGAGACGGGGGTTTCGGTATCAGCCAGGATCTCTCGATAAACGGGAATGAGATTGCCTTCTTTGGCTTTCTGGCAGAAGAGATCGAATGAGGGGGTCACCATGAGAATTCCATAAAATTGGCGGTTCAGGCTATCATAATGATCACAAAAAAGTCAATGAACCGAATCGACCGCTTCACCTCTTCTCACCACGCCGCATCGTCCGCTTCCAATTCTAAAATGGCCGCACCAAGAAGATGCACAAAATGCTTGACATCGAGGTCGCATTACCTATAATTTTGTATTCATCTGTGAATGAACGGCGAATCGATAAATGCCGCGTCGTTTATCACGAATGAATGATCACCCGGCCGTCCACCAAATGGCAACTTGGGATGGCTTTAATATCCGGTGAATGAATTAGAGAGAGCGGTAATCGGCCGCCGATCTCGGGTCGTTCACCGGAGGAAGCGCTTCGATCACTTCTAGATTTCTGAAATATGGGATGGCTCTGTTCCTTCTCCTCAGCGGGGTTGGACAGGGCTTTGCAGAAGAGGAGGGACGGTGGGAGATCGGAATCGTCGGAGGCCTTTATAAGCCCTCGCTGAAGACGCTCAATAGAATTTTGAGCGACCCCAGCTTGGCGCTCCTCCAAGATCCGAACAATCAGCTTCAACCAAACATCCTCTTTACCCCGGAGGCGAGAAATCTGGAGGTTCCTTCTTATAAGATCGATCGGGCCTTCGGCGTTGAGGTGGCACGGGAAATAAATCGGCGCAATGCATTTCTGATGACCTTAAATCTCTGGGAGGGGGAGACGATTGGAAATGACATTGCTCCCCAGATTACGACGACCGCTGCGACCGATTTTAAAGATGTCCCGAGGAACAGCCGGTATGACATCTCCATTACGAATCTTTGGCTTGGCTGGCGTTATCACATTCCATTGGGATCGGAGAAAAGCCGCGTTTATATCGATATCGGTCTGATCGGCCTCGCTTATGCGCAGATGACGGTTGATACCTTGTTGAAGGTGACCACACCGGTCGCACAAGCCTTTCCGGTGGCAAGCTCCCTAGAGGCGACGGGATGGGGTTTGACGAGTCGGTGGGGGTTCGGCGGCGAGTACTTTTTGAAAAAATGGATTGCAATTTCATTTCGAACCAGCTATATAGTTGGTAGGGTCCCAAAAATGAAGGTAAGACGATTTTTCCCTTCCGGATTTTCCACCCCACCCGAGCCGGAAGCGGGAACCGATCTCCAGCCCAGACCGGTTCCCGGTGAGGTCTTAACCTACGCAAATGTCAAACGGGGCGGGACCCCGAACGATGAGATTCGTTCGAACGTAAAGACACTTCCTCTGGAATTGAACGGCATCGAAGGAATGATCGGCATTCATTTTTATTTCTGAAGGCGAAACGGCTCATCCGAGAAATAGGTCGGGTCCGATTTAGGCACCACTGGGAGTTTGAAGTAAGAAATAGCCACGACGGCAATGGGGGTGCGAGAATAAGGCGCATCCCGAATCAGGGTCACGCGCTGGTCCGCAGACACTGATGTAATGATTCATCCTTTGCTCAGAGCAAACCTCTCGAAAGAGGGGGACGCAAAGCAACGAGGCTAAAGCTGTAAAGCCATGCCTGCCGAGCCGCCAAAGGAAATTCTGTGGCGGCTTTTTTTATCGGCCGCTTCTAAATTCTTAAAGAGACGCGGTATGATAAAACGTTTCCGGTGGGCGGCATTGATTCTTCATGGGAGTTTTTGGATGATGGGGCTTTTATTCTTGCCCTTGGAGGCTGAAGCGCAAAACACCCTCACCCTCACCCATACCTCAACGACGACCGGTCTTTTTAATAATCCGATCTTAGGTTGTACGGCCTGCGCGGCCGTACCGAATCATGATCCGGGCACCCCTTTTCCCGACACGTCGACCCCGCTTTTCTTGGGGGATCCGAAAGCGGCGGATCTTCCCGCGACAATCGCAAAGGGCCTCGCTCCGAACAACCAATTCGGCGTCGGGATTCCCAAAGGCGACAGCGGAACCCCGCTCTTTCATTCGACCCCGTTCGACCTCTCCGAAGCGGGTCTGGTGATCTCGGTTGAAAATGACATGGCCTCGCTCTCCCGCACCGGCGGCGGCAGGAGCAACACCTTCTCGTCTCGAGTCAGCCAAATCACCCCCGGGGTACCGGGGACGACATCGCCGGACCAACACTTTTCAATTCTCTTTTCGATTCACTCTCTCACCGACCCGGACGGCAATCTCATCGGAAGCGCAACCGGAACCTTCATTCAGCAAATCGACGGCGTGACGACACAAGGAACAGTCCAATTCGACAGCACAAACGGGTTTAGCGGAACGAATATATCGAACGTATACAACTTCACCAAGTAGTCCGAGAGTTCAGAGGGCTTCTCCCATGCTGCAAGTGGGAGAGGGCTGCCGGGCAGTCAGGCAGCAGAGCAACACAAAGCAACATAGATAAAGGAGGCTGTATGAGAATCAATCGTCTTTTAACGCTCGGGGCCATGGGGGTTTTCCTCCTGTCCGGGGCGGCTTTTGCCCAGAATATCCAGACCAATACCACCAGCACCACGGTGGGGTCGACGACATTCGGGTTTGCCATCACTGCACCACAGCTTGCGACGGTAATGCAGTCGGAAATCGCACCTACTTGCGGTGCCCGCGGCGCCGACGGGGTGATGACCTGTACCTTAACCAACTACATCAAGGCGGTCGGGATGCCCGGTTCTTTTACCGGAAATCCTTTTAAGATCGTCTGGACCCGGGCTGACTTCGGCTGCGGATTTCTCTGCGGCACAGAAGGTGGACCGGATCCACAAACCGCACCGGCTTTTGCGGGAACAACCCTGACCGGGAACATCACCTCGACCATCGATCTCGGTTTGGGAACGACTGCAACCGATCCATTTCATAGCGCGGGACATATCACCTTTAGCATGAACCCTGCCACCATGAATGCGCACATCGATCAGCAGGTCATACAGGCGATCAACAATGCGACCGGGCTCACCATGTCTTTCACCGAGACCGACGCAACACCGACGGCTGGATTCACTGCCAGCAATGACCCTGCCATTCTTGCCTTTGCAGGTCCGGTCAACTTGACCGCTCACATGCTCCTCACACAAACCGGCGAACAGGGAGCCCCTTCTGCCACACCGTTCACATCGGACGTGACAGTGGCGTTCCCCTACGGAGCCAGCTGGAATTCTTTCCCAGCAGCCGGCGAATCACCTTTAACAGGGAGCAACTTCCCGCCGCAGGGTGCTTTTACAACACCCGGCCTGAGAACTCAGGTCGACAACCCAGCGACGCTGACCATCGACGAGGGAAGCCTGTTTCCCGTATTCTTCTAACGACACCTCTTCTCCTGGAGGGACCTCCCTCCAGGAGAAGTTCCTCTGGATGGAGGGCTATGCACAGCCGGTGATTATGAAACAAATTAACGCGCTTTATGTAAATGCAAATTAATTCATCTCCTCCCTGTAACCCCTTCAATTTTCGAATTTCACCCGAAAAAACCTTCCGAACCCTTATAAGCTTCTCTTTCCTCCTCTGTTTATCTCTTCTCCTTCTTTGGGTCGGCCCCTCGAGACCGGCGCTGGCAGCCTCCCCGGAGTTGAAGAAACGATTTGAGGAAGGGGTCGTTTTTTTTCAGCAAGGAAACGACAAAGAAGCGGAGACGCGCTTCCTGGAAGTGCTCCGTGAAGATCCGACACTGGTCCTCCCCCAGCAGTATCTCGGGATGCTCTATACCCGGGCCAACCGATGGGTAGAGGCGAAAACAGCGTTTCAAGCGGTCATCAAAAAAGCGCCGACCTTTCCGGGAGGCTATTTCGGATTGGCCCTGGTGCTCAAAAACCAAGGGGATATCGAGCAAGCCAAGGCCCTCTTTGGAAAAACGGTGACCCTCGCCCCGACGCAATATAATGCCTGGTTCTATTTCGGCCAACTTTCCGAATCACAGGGGAAAATAGACGAGGCGGTCGAGGCCTATCAGAAGGTCCTGCAACATAGCCCGGCCGGCACACCGGAGGCGCGCGACGCCGAGCGGCGGGTCGCAGAGCTCGGCGCCACCCCCGAAACGGCAAGACAGGTCCAGGCGTTGGTTACGGAAGCGGCTGCGCGGCTCCAGGAGAAAAATCTTCCGGCGGCCTGGGCCCTCTATCAGAAAGCGGCCGCCCTCCTTCCGAAAAGCCTCCAACTCCGCCTCTTCCTCGCTGATCTGGCCACCCAAGTCGGCGATCCGGTCCGTGCGCTTGCCTTATTCAAAGAAGCGGTGGCCATTGACCCTGCTGCCATTCAGCCGCATCTTGCCCTGGCGAAGTTCTACGAAAAGGTCGGAAGCGTCGATGATACTATCCAAGAATATGAAACGGTCCTGCTGCTCAATCATGATGACACCATCCCGGAGATTCGCTCTGCCAAGGAGGCCCTCTTTTCCCTGCTCGATCGGAAAGAGATTGAAACACATACCCGAAAAGGGAATCTTCTAATGAAAGAAAAAAAGGGGGACGCGGCGATCGTCGAATTTCAAGCGGCAGCGGCCGTCGATCCGGGGCTGGCGGCGGTGCATCATAACTTGGCTCTTTTCTATGACGAGGTCGGACGGCACGACCTGGCCCTGCCGGAAATAGAAGAGGCGTTAATCCTCGACCCTGATTCCCGCGTCCTGCAACTCCTCCTCGGTAAGACACAACGGGAACGGGGCGCCTACCGCCTCTCCATCGCCGCTTATGTGAAGGTCCTCTCGCTTCAGAAAAACCGGGACATCTTCTCTCTGGAAGCCGAATCGGGCCTTTATCAGACCGCCCTCGCCATGCTGAAGTCGACGCTGGAAGCCAATCCACCGTTCGTCGAAGGGGTCACCAAGAAATCAAAGGGCGAGCAGCGTGAGGCCCAAGCGCTCCTGGAGGAGGCGGCGCGGCTCTCCCCGGAAAGCGCGCCGATCTACTACTATCTCGGAGAGATCTATGAGGGCCAGGGGACGCCGGACAAAGCGACCGCCACCTTTGAGCGGGCGGTTGAATTGCAGCCGGCGTTTTATCCTGCATGGCGGAAGCTGGCGCGGCTCTATACACAGCAGGGATCCGGCTCCAAAGGGGTCGACGCATATGAACGGCTCCTTCGGCTCTCGGATGACAACCTGAAGGCGATGGCCATGTCGCGACCGGAGCTTGAAAAGGAAAGGGACGCGGCGCGTCAAAAACTGGAACAGGCACGCGAGAAGACCCGCGCCCTCTTTAACCGTGCACAAGCCGCTCTCGCCAAGGGAGAGAAGGAAGAGGCGATTGCGCTTCTCCAAGAGGCCCATACCGAAGAAAAGGACAATCTCTCCATCCTCTACTCTCTCGGAATCGCTTATGGCATTGAGAACAAATGGCCGGAGGCGAGTGAGGCCTTTTCAGCCATTCTTCATACCGACCCGACGCATGCGGGGGCGCTGCTCCGTCTCGGCGCGGTTCAAGAGGCGAGGGGGCTCCTTCCGACCGCCGCTCAGACCTACCGGCGGCTCCTCAATCAGAAGGAAAAGGGCGAGCTGCCGGAATATAAAGAAGCCGCTACACGTCTGGCCGCCCTCAATGAGAGCCTGAAACAATACCGAGAGGCCGAGCGGCATGAGAAGCGGGGGCTGGCCGTCTTATCGACCATTTCCGATAACGCAGCCGCCGCGGAGAAAGAGAAAGCGGCGGCCCCTTCCGGTGGGAAGCTTACCCCCGCGCAGCTTCAATTGGCGCTCTGGGATCTCAAAGAGGCCATCGTCCTTCGACCCAAGGAGGCGCGCTATCATTACAACCTCGGGCTTCTCTATGAGCATGTGAACTTCGGAGAAGGGGGACTGAACAAAGAGAATGCGAAGCGGGTGAAAGAAGATCGCCGGCTCCTTGAAGAGCCGGCATCCGCTTACCGGGCGGCGGTCGAGATCGATCATCGCTATCTCCCCGCCTACGCCCGACTGGGACAGCTCTATGAATGGCAGGAGGACAACAACCAGGCGATGACCTATTATCGATTGGTCCTCTCTGAAGCCCCCTCGCCCCCACCCCGGGAGGTCGAAGAGATCAAAGCGCGGGTCGAAGCGCTCGAGAAGCGCTTTTTCGGAAATGTCGGCTATACCGTCGGGATCGACAGCAACTTTCCACTCACCGAGCCGGCCCAAGATGATTACTTCAACACCCTTTCGGCAAATCTGACTTACTATGTGGTCAAGGGAACCCGCCTTCAGATTCCGCTCTCCTATCAGGGAGACACGACCTTTTACTATCGCGCCCAGGTCTACTACAGCAACCACTCTCTGTCACTGGGACTCCAACATCATCCCACCCCCCCCTTCTCTTATGGGTTTTCCGGCCGATATCAGGCCAGCTTGGCGAAAGGGAGCGGGCTCGCGCTCCTTCTCACTCAGGGGACCGCTTCGGTCAACTTCTTCTCATCGCTTCCCACGGTGACCTCGCTCGAATATGCTTATACCGATACCTCTTATCCCAGCGCCGCCCAGCTCGACTCCCAAGAACAGCGGGGAACGCTCTTGATGAACCACTCTCTCCCTTGGCGAGACGACCTCTCATTCTCTTATACGTATACTTATCGGCTGACACCCAGAACCCCGAGCAACAGCTATCAGGGACATCGCTTTCAGCTTGGATATCAGAGGTGGGTCTTGCCTTATCTCCAATTTAGAGGATCGGCCTCCATTCTCTTCCAAAACTTTCTCAATCCCGAACTCACACCCGGGCAGGTCGCCTCTCTGATCGGCCAAGGGCTGCTCCCCTCCGGCTTCGATGCAAACCAGCTCCGAGAAAACCGTCTCCTCTCTTACAGCGTCGGCTTCTTCTATCCTTGGAGCGACACCACCAGCCTTTTTGTCGACTACCAATGGCAGAAAAACCGATCGAATATTGCATCGGCGGCATCGCTGGGACAGCCGAGTGTCACCGACGTCTTGCTGGGAAGAAACCCCTCGATCGGACCTTATGAAAAAAGAGTATTGAGGATGGGGGTTACCGTTGCGTTTTAATCAATCCCTCGTCTTTACTCTTTTTATTTTTTTAGTGATTCAAAACAGGATGATGCTGACCGCCCGCGCCCAAGAGACACCGGCCGGAACCGGCAGCGAGACCCTGACCTTTCACGGCCAGCTCAGGAATGAGACGGCCTATCGCTATGACCAGCCGTCGGCCTTTACGAAGATCCTCAATCTGGCCTATTTGGAAGCGCGGTATACCCCCTCGTCCAACATGCATCTCACCGCGTTGGTTCGAAGCTACTACGACGCGGTGTACGATTTCGAGTCGGTCGACAGCGTCGTCCCGAGAAATAACCCCCGGACCATCCTGACCGAAAACCTCACCGCCGAAGAAATCGAAGCCCTCAACATTCAAAATTCCCGCAGCATCGAAATCGTCAAGAAGAAGACCGAGGTCAGAGAGTTCTATCTTGATCTCTTCTTTCCCAAGCTCGATCTGCGGCTTGGGAAACAGATCGTCCGATGGGGGGTGGTGGAGGGGGCCCGGGTCAATGACGTCGTCAATCCGCAAGACTTCCAAGAATTTATCTTGAGGGGAATACAGGACCGCTATATCCCGGTGTGGATGATCAAGGCCGATTTTTATTCCGACCCGAACACTCTGGAGGTTCTCTGGATTCCCGATCTTCACTTTAACAAGCCGGCCCCGCGGGGAAGCGAATGGGAGGAATTTCAGAATCTGGACGGATTAAAGAAGCCGCCGCGGACCTTCGAGAACAGCATCTGGGGGATTAAGGCGACCCGCCCGATCGCCGGCTGGGACTTCTCCCTCGTCTACCTTTATACCTGGGACGACTTTCCCTCGGCCTTTCGGACCGTTTTCGGTTTGGGGCAGTTCGGCGTCTCCCCCGACGTCACCTTCAATCCGAGATATCATCGACTCGACCAGATCGGAACCAATTTCACCAAGGGGTTTGGGGCCGTGGTGATTAATGGCGAGGCCGCTTACGTCCATGGAAAGATGTTCGGAACCCGATTCGGACGTTTTAACCCGACGACGACAGATCAGACGCTTCAATTCGCGCTGGGAGAAATTCAACGGGATTATGCAAAATACGCTTTAAGCGTCGACTTCCGTCTCTTCGGCGCCGACCTCTCTTTCCAGGTCCAGCAGCAATACATCTTCGCATACCAACCCGAGATCATCCAGGACCGGCTCGACACCTTCGTCGCCGCATTCATCCGCCGGGAGCTCGCTTACAGCCGCGTCCTTCTGGAGATGCTGACGATTTACTATATTAACGAAAAAGACACTTTGATCCGCCCCAAGGTCACCTACCGGTTAAACGACGACTTTAAAATAGCCGTGGGAGCCGATGTCTTCTCGGGGTCGATCGGCGGACCGCTGCCGGGCGAATTCCACTTTATCGGCTTTTTTAAGAACAATGATCGGGTGTATATTGAATTGACCTATAGCTTCTAAGCGGCGATTGAACGACCTGCTTCGGTCGAGTTTTTAGATCGTCAGCATCGTCATTGAGGTTCTCTATGAAATACTGGTTACGACAAATGATTCCCTTTGTTCTCCTCCTCTCCGCCTGCTCGTCGGACCCTTTTCCCGACTGCTGCATCAGTCAGGGGGATGAACGGGACGCCCCTTTCAGCACGACCTATCTCTTTCAGTTCAAGACCGGCTCCAGCGACATCGTGGCGCCCGATCCGGCCCAATTTCTCCGGATCATCACACAGGCCGATATCTTGACCTTAAAGAATTCCGCCTCGACCAACCAGCTGAACCAAAACGGACTGATCAGCGGGGTGATTCAGGGCCCGCAGGGTCCTGCGAGTGAAGCGGCGCTTCAAGTGACCGACGCGGAAGGGAATGTCATCGGACGGATCGGCGGAGAGGACCGAAATCTTTATTACAACAGTCTGGGACGGGTCCCCGATTTCATTGTCGACCAAGGGACCTCGTCGGAAGGGACCTTTACCCTCTTCAACGCGCCGCCGGGGGAGACCTTCTTCCAGTTGACCCGTGGGGGGCGCGGCAATGGCCGGATCACCTCCTTTGCGGGAGCGGTTTCCATCGGTCAGATCGACGTTCTTCCGGTCTTTCCCGCCCGAATCGGGGTCCTCGGATCGGTGGTCGAGCCGGTGACCGGGGCCAACATCGCCGGCGCCGCGGCCTCCTTCTTCGGAAGGGAGAGCATCGAAAAATCGAATGACGCCGGGATCGTTCTCCTTTCGGCGGACCAGGGCCTTCCGACCAATGGCGACTTTCTCGTCCGCCTCTCGGCCCCCGGCTATCGCGAGACAGTTCATCGCTTCGCCACCCCGATGGATGCGGTCAATAGCCGGCAGCAGGCCTTCGATCCCCTCACCGACGACAACATGAAGCTCTATTCGGAAGGAACCTTGCAGGGCTTGGCGAAGAGCGCCGGTGTTCCACTCCTTGCGACGACGAACGTGATCGTCGGACGGATCGACCCCGGCCAATCGGGGGTGGTGATCACGCCGACCGGCACCGATCCATCCTCCCTCGGGAAGGTTTTCTACTTCGACACGACCGGAAAGCTCGATCCGACCTTGACGGCGACGACCGATCAATCGGGCTTCATTCTCTTTCCAAATTGTGCGTCAAACCCCGGAGGAGCCCTTTTTCTCAACGCGGCGGGAATCTCCATCGATCCGGACAAACAGACCAAGGTCTTCTCCACCGGCCGGACGGTCGTCTACTGCCGGCCCGGCGGCGCCTTCGTTCAGACGATTATTATGGGCCCGCTCGCCGCAGGATCGGCCTCCTTTACCGTCCCGGTGAATGGGACGGTCACAGACGAGGGATCTCAGACGGTCAAAGACGCAGGAATTCAGCTGATCGGGTCGGCCCTGTTTCTCAATCTCTCCGGGGACAATGGTCTATTCACGATTCAACCGACCCTCTCCGAAGACCCCACCGCGATCGCACCGCTCCTGGGCAACAGCAATTACACGGTGAAAGTGTCCAAAGACACCTATCTTCCGACCTATCAGCCACTCTCCACCGGGCCGGCGGGCGGAAAGCGCGATCTGCTCCTCCTCACGGCCGCCGGCGCCGCACGGCTCTGTCCACCGGCGGGTCGAGGGATGCTCTATGGAACGGTCCACGATCTCGGCCTGATTGATCCAACGAAGCAGGGCCGGGCCACAGCGGGAATCTCCCTCGCCGCCTTCAAAGAGAGCGGAGAAGGGGTGGGGCGGGTGGTCTATCTCGATCTGGCTGGAAACCCGATCGCAGGGACGACGACCTCCGACGGCGGCCGGTATGTCGTCTGCGATCTCCCGGTTTCTGCAAATACGCCCACCCTCTTTCAGCTCAGGGTGACCTCTCCTGAAGATTCGGGCGCTTTTCTGACCACCGTCTATCCCGATGGTGCCACCCTTTTGGATCCTGTCGTCAACAAAGCCTTGCCGAGTCAGATTTCGGTGACCGGCGGCGTCCAGAGCCTGGCCGGGCCGGAAGGGGCGGCAGCGGTCGGCGATGTTCGAATCTCGGTTCTTGGAAAGGGGCCTCAACTCACCACCGATCCCGCCGGAAAGTTTGCCCTCTCACTTGAAAGCAACAGTAAATTTATCCTCCGCGCCGAGCGGGATGGATACCTCCCGGCCTATAACTATCAGGTCGAGACCCACGCAAGGAGCGGCGTCGGGGTCCAAGCCCCCCTCTGGACGCTGTCCCAGGGTGATCTCACAGCGTTGGCCCAACAGGCCGGCCTCTCCCCCCCACTGCAGGGAGGAACCGTCGCCGGACAGGTGCTCGTTCCTGGATTTGAAACGAATGATCCGCCTAAATCGCCTTTTGCCACGCTCGATGCACCGGCGCAGTCCCTTCGAATCGGCTTCTTCAATGACGATGCCCAAATTGACCTTCTTGCCGTTTCATCGACCGGAACGGTCACGATCTTACATGGAACCGGCCCCGGAACGTTCTCCCCCGCTCCTCCTTTTCAATTGAAAGTCGGTACGGCGAATCTCCCTTCGGTTCAGGCAGCCGAAGTGGGAGATTACAATGGGGATGGCCAGGTCGACCTCATCATCCTCAGCAACAAGAAAATCTTTATCTTCCTGGGAGACCGCGCCGGCGGGTTCAATGCCGGGGCGGAGATTCCCCTTCCGGTGCCGAATACAGCCGCGGCATTCACCATCGCCGATATCACGGGGGATGGGTTCCTCGATATCTTGGTCGCAACCGAAGGGGATCCCTCGCTGGTCCGGCTCCTCAATCGGGGGGATGGATCGTTTGAACTCTTTCGGGCCGCATCCGGTGTCTTAGATCCGACGGGAACCTGCGGAGCGACTCCCAATGGCATTGCCGTTCGACAGGTCGGGCTTTCGATCGTCGATGTCATTATCTCCGATCCGGTCAAAGGGCTCTGCGATCTGACATTCAATGCCGACGGCGCGGCACTCGCCCCGAAATACCTTACCCTTCCGACTCCGGCCACTTACAAAGGGGTCAAAGCGGTCTTTCTTGATTCGGATGAGATCCCCGATCTCATTGCGCTTCACAGCGGCGGAGGGGCTTTTTTTCTCGGTCCTCCTCCGAATGATCCAACCGGAACATTACAGCCGGCGTTTGACCTTCCTGCCGGGTTTGATCCGGTCGATATGGTGGCGACCGACGTCAATCGAGATAAACGGATTGATCTGATATTGGCCGGGGCCGGAGGCGCCTATTTTCTCTCCGGTAACGGGAATGGGACCTTCGGAGGAGGAAAGCGGCTCTCCACCGCTCCGAGTGGGCGGCTGGCGGCAGGAGATATCGATGACGATGGAAGGAGCGACCTGATTTTTGCGGGAACCGACAAGTCGCTTCGCCTCCTTCTCGGAGCGGACCAACCGCAGGCAGGGGTTCGGATGGAGGCGAGAAATACGGCGGGGGATCTGGTCGGCACGCCCGCTTATCTCAATTCAGCCGGCCAAATGGTGCCGGGGGCGACGGCGACCACCGACAGCGGCCGGTTTATTTTCTTTAACGTCCCGGAGGGATTCACCCACCTCAGCGTGGCCGAGGGGGGGTCGGGAAATGCGTTGGTCACCAGCCATGCGGGGGGGCTCTCTTACACCCACCTGAATGTAAACCCGATCCCGCCGACCACGGTGCTGCTGGCCGGACAGGTGATTAATCCGACCGCCGGAGATTTAGCAGGGATTTCCGTGGTTGGGATTAAGATCAACTCGGTCGGAACACCCGCGGCGACGGTCTCCGGAGACAATGGAAACTACCAATTCCGTCTGGAGGCAAACAGCGAGCATCTCCTTAAGCTCGACCCGTGACGGCCCGGAGAATCGGCTCGCATGCCTTGGAAGACAACCTATTTTTGTTTTTGAGCGACGATGAGGATTTGATTGCAGAGATGATTGAGGGGGAAGAAATCGAGTTTGCGGCCCAGCGCATAGCCGATTTTTTTATTGGCTCGGGCCACACGCGCGAGCCCCGGCAGCATGATACCGACTTTCTTCACAATTGTCATCCCCTCAAATAAGGCTTTGACCTGCTTGGGCCAGATCACTAGATGATCGCGTCGAATGGCCCAGAGAAGCACTCCGGCAAAGGGGCTGTTGAACTCCACGATGAAGCGCCCTCCGGGCTTTAAGATCCGCTGTACTTCCTGTAGAATCGCGCGCTGCATCTGATGGGGGAGGATGTGGAAGAAGCGGATGGAGACGACTTTGTCAAAGCTGTTGTCTTTATACGGTAGATGCAGGGCATTGGCCAGATGAAAACAGAGCCCCCGGACCTGCTTCTCTTCGGCTTTCCGGGGCATCCAGTAAATCAAAGATGATCTGGTTGGATAAATCAGCATAAAACCGCCCCGCTTCGTGCAAAAAACGCTTCTGATCATATACCCCAGCCTCTTTCGTGTAATCCGCTCGCTTGATGTCACTGTAAACTTCCATCTGCGGATCGACGGTACGCTCTATCCTCTCACTCTTCATCGGAAAGCTCCTATCTCAATCGTCTTCATTGCTTCAAACAAGGGTCGGCCTACGATAGTGTTAGAATAACATTTCTTTTCTTTCGGAAGAAAGCGTAAATGTAAAAAGGCTTTTGAACAGATCGGAATTTAGAAAAAAGAGAGGACGCGGATCAGCGTTTCTCGGAGGTCTTTCCGTGGGACGATCATGTCGATCATTCCATGCTCTAAGAGAAATTCGGCCCGCTGGAATCCTTCAGGAAGCTGCTGTTTGATCGTCTTTTCAATGACCCGTGGGCCGGCAAACCCAATGAGCGATTTTGGCTCGGCGATGATGATATCTCCGAGCATTGCAAAGCTTGCGGTGACCCCGCCAAAGGTCGGGTCGGTCAGAATGGAAATATAAGGAACCTTTTCATCCTGAAGGCGTGCGATGGCGGCGCTCGTCTTCGCCATCTGCATCAAAGAGAGGATTCCCTCCTGCATCCGGGCACCGCCGGAGGCGGAGAAGAAGACCAACGGAAAATGTTTTTCCTTGGCCCGCTCGATGCCGCGCGTCAACTTCTCTCCGACGACTGACCCCATGCTCCCCGCCATAAAACCAAAGTTCAAAACGCCGAGGATAATGGGGCGATGGTTGATCTGCGCCTCTCCAATGACCAGCGCATCGGGCTGGCCGGTCTTTTCTTGATTTGCCTTGAGGCGGTCTTTGTATTTTGCAGAGTCTTTGAAATTGAGCGGATCGAGCGGAGCGAGTGAAGCGTCCGACTCGGTGAAGCTCCCCTCGTCGGCCACCATCGCAATCCGCTCCTCAACGGAGATCGGAAAGTGGTAATCGCATTTAGGGCAGACCTTGGCATTTCGCTCAAGCTCTTTGCGATAAATAATCTCACGGCAGTTGTTGCATTTGACCCAGAGCCCCTCCGGGATCTTGATCTTTTTGGTCTCTCCAGGCTGCCGCTCTTTTTTAAACCAGGCCATCGGGTCCCTATTCTAACAGAATTCAAAAAAGGAGCCAGAAACCGGAAGGTTTAACACCTTTATCCTGGATTCTGGCTCCTTAAATCCGAACGTCTGAAATTTATTTACGTTCCCATCTCCCAGGAGGCGAGGTACTTTTCCTGCTCTTTGGTCAGCTTGTCGATTTTTACGCCCATCCCCTCCAGCTTCAGACGGGCGATCTCGGTATCGATCTTCTGAGGGACCGGGTAAACCTTCTTTTCCAGGTTCTTGGAGTTTTGAACGAGATATTCCGCGGAGAGCGCCTGGTTCGCGAAGCTCATATCCATCACGCTGGAAGGATGCCCTTCGGCCGAGGCGAGATTGATCAAACGTCCTTCGCCGAGGAGATTGATCTTGCGCCCGTCGGAGAGGGTATACTCGTCGACGAATTCCCGGATCATCCGCTTCCGTTTGGAGAGCTTTTCGAGGGCCGGGATGTCGATCTCGACGTTAAAGTGACCCGAGTTGCAGACGATCGCACCGTCCTTCATCACTTCAAAATGCTCTTTCCGGACGACTTTGATATCACCGGTGACGGTGATGAAGAAGTCGCCGATCTTCGCCGCTTCGGACATCGGCATCACCCGATAGCCGTCCATCACCGCTTCGATCGCCTTCAACGGATCGATCTCGGTAACGATGACGTTTCCCCCCATTCCGGCCGCCCGCATTGCGATCCCGCGGCCGCACCAGCCGTAGCCGACGACGACCACGACCGAGCCGGCGACCATCCGGTTGGTGGCGCGAAGAACGCCGTCCATCGTGCTCTGGCCGGTTCCATAGCGGTTGTCGAAGAAATGCTTGGTGCTGGCATCGTTCACCGAAATGACCGGAAATTTCAAAACCCCCTTCGCCGCCATGCTTCGCAGGCGGATGACGCCGGTGGTCGTCTCTTCGGTTCCCCCGATGAGGTTAGGGATCAACTGCTTCTGCTCCGAGAGGATGGTGGAGACGAGGTCGGCGCCATCGTCCATCGTGATCATCGGCTTGTGCGCCAATGCCGATTGGATATGCTGATAGTAGGTCTTGTTGTCCTCCCCCTTGATGGCAAAGGTGGCGATCTGATAATGATCGACCAGCGTCGCGGCGACGTCATCCTGCGTCGAAAGGGGATTGGATGCGCAGAGGACCACATCGGCCCCGCCCGTTTTGAGGGTGTCCATCAGGTTTGCGGTCTCAGTCGTCACGTGAAGACAGGCGGAGATGCGGACACCGGCGAGCGGTTTTTCTTTTTTGAACCGCTTTTTGATCAGGCGGAGGACCGGCATGCTCTGCTCGGCCCACTCCATCCGCAGCTTTCCTTTTTCACTTAATTTCATATCTTTAATATCGTAGTCCATTCCTTCTCCATTACATGCTAAAGGTTGAATTTAAAACGTGCCTGGCCCCGGACAAAACCGAAGCCAAATGATCAGATTCAAAAACCGATTGCGAACCCCGGGCAAAACCGGCTTATATGCCGGCCGCCTTCTTCAGCGCTGCGGCCAAATCGGTCGCCTCCCAGGTAAAATCAGGATCGTTCCGTCCAAAATGACCATATGCGGCGGTCTTCTTATAAATGGGCCGACGGAGTTTCAAATGTTCAATGATCCCCCGCGGCGTCATCGGAAAGTGGTCGCGGACCAGTTTGACCAGCTTGTCTTGAGAGATTTTGCTGGTCTGTTTGGTGTCGACCAAAATGGAGACCGGATCGGCGACGCCGATTGCGTATGCCAGCTGGACCTCACAACGCTCCGCAATTCCGGCGGCGACGAGGTTCTTCGCAATATATCGGGCCATATAAGAGGCTGACCGGTCGACCTTGGAGGGATCTTTTCCGGAGAAAGCGCCTCCACCATGGCTTCCGACCCCGCCATAGGTATCGACGATGATCTTTCGACCGGTCAGACCGGTATCTCCCTGGGGTCCGCCGATGACAAAACGGCCGGTCGGATTGATATGATAAATGATGTTCTCGTCATCGAGCAGCTCAGGCGGAATCACCGGCTTGACCACCTTCTCAATGACATCCTCCCGAAGCTCTTTTAGGGTAATGTCGGGGCTGTGCTGGGTCGAGACAACAATGGTCGAGACACGGACCGGCTTCCCGTCTCGGTATTCGACGGTGACCTGAGATTTGCCGTCGGGACGGAGATAGGGGAGAATATCACCCTTCCGCATATCTGTCAGCCGCTTCGTAATCTTATGAGCCAAAAGGATCGGCATCGGCATCAATTCCGGTGTCTCATTGGTCGCGTAGCCAAACATTAAGCCCTGATCGCCGGCCCCCCCGGTATCGACCCCCATGGCAATGTCGGGGGACTGGTTATGAATCGAGGTAATCACCGCGCAGGTCTCGTAGTCAAACCCGTACTTTGCCCGGGTATATCCGACCTGCTTGATCGTCTCGCGGACGATATCGGGAATTTCAACATAGCAGGAGGTGGTAATTTCCCCGGCGACGAAGGCCAAACCGGTGGTAACGATCGCTTCACAAGCAACCCGGCAGGTCGGGTCTTGTCCGATGATCGCATCTAAAACGGAATCTGAAATCTGGTCTGCAATCTTGTCCGGATGCCCCTCGGTCACCGACTCGGACGTGAAAAGAAAATTCAAACGATTCATACTGTTCCTCCTTAATGCGAGGCCCTCTACGTCGGCCTGCAACCTCTCTATTTAAATGTGTCTTAAATCCGTCCTGTTCAGCTGCTCCCGCACTGACCGAACCGCGGAGGGATAAAATTGGTTGATTATAACTTAGAATCGGTTCTGGAATCAAAAGCTTTCTTATTAATTTTGACCCGAGAAGCCATTTTTCTATTAATAAAGAAAAGGGGTGGATACAGATTGCTGTATCCACCCCTTTTTATTTCAACGGGAAATGCCCTTTAGGCGTTCTCTCTTTTTCTCTTACGGGCACTATACAAAACACATCCTTCAAGGATCACGACGATACCCGCGATGATTGGAGGAATGACATAGACCTTACCTGGAACTGGAGGTTCCAGCATCAGGTAGTAATAGGTCGAAAGCGCCATCTTACCAGCGAATTCACCGGCATCGCCATCCCAGGCAAAGAAGACCATCGGAATATTCTTCCCCATCTCAAGCTGGGCATCATGTTCCTTGTCTGCAGTCGTGAGAGACCGCTTCAAGATCAACTGCCACCGGCCATTGTTCCACTTCGCCCCATCGACACGGACATTCTTATTCCCTTCCTTGACCTTAACACTATCAATTCCATGGCCTTCGTACTCTTTTGTGGAACCGTCGGATTCCCACTTCCAAAGATCGACACCTCTTTTAACGTCACCATGAATAAAATAAGGCTTCTCAGGAGAGGGTAGCTCCTGCCACTTCTCAGCGAACTGGATGGCAACGCCGTCATTATAAACCCCTTTGGACGGGGGATTGACATCCTTTAGTGGTCCCGCTTCCGTATCATTCTCATGGGTATATTCCGTTGTATTAATCGCGGGGAATGAGGCGGATGAAATCGCCGTCATATCATAAACCGCTTGTTTATTCTCATCGCGATGACTCTCCGTCCGATCGTCCCACTCAACGAGGATCGCAACTTCCTTATTATTGAAGAGCGATCTAACTCGAAGATCATCGACCGTTCTCAAAAAGTGCCGAGGCGGCTGGATGATTTGGCTCGCCATCCCGATAATCTGGGGAGGAAGCGGCTCCCACCGCTTATCGTTTGGATCGCTCGGAAGCTCCCCTTCCTTAAGGAACTTCGATTTAATGACGAACTGAATCGCTGGCTTATTGGTCGAGGGATCGATCGGAAATTTTTGAGAGAGAGACATCACGAAGTTAGCCACATGCCATCGCTCTTCCGGGGTCAATTCATCGGCAAAAGAAGGCATCGGCGTTCCATTCAAGCCTGTGGAAATCTCACGGAAGATATTCTTTGGATTATATGGATCTCTTCTATTTCCTCTAAGATTCCAGGGTTTCTGAAGGTCGGCCGGAAAGATCGGAAAACCCCAGTCGTCGCGTTGGGTTAAGTTTCCATTCCCTCTTCCCTCGACGCCATGGCATTCCACACATTTTGCCTTGGTCATAAAAATTTCTCGGCCTTTCTTGATACTATCTTCCGAGGAAGCAATCTGCTTACCGTAATCAATTACATTTAAAGCTTCATCTTTATCGTCAAACTTCCGGTCCTTCACAAGCTCAGTTTTAACGAATGAGATGACTTGCCTTCTCTCCTTGTCTGAGAGAATCTCGCCCCAAGGCGGCATCACGGACCCAGGGAGTCCGTGTGTTACCGTATTAAAGAGATCCTCATCGGTCGGCAGTTCGCCACTGGCAGTGTGCCGAATCTTAAAGGTCCCTTGGTTGAAATTACGCGGTTTCGGATGGAGGCGGATGGCCGATGGTCCATCCCCAGCGCCATCCGGACCGTGACACCAAACACACTTTCTAAAATAGACCGCTTTGCCTGCTTCAACATCTTCTTTGCTCGGAGGCGTCGGTCGATACTTTCCAGGCTTTGGTTCTAACGCTTCAGCCGATACCTTGCCGGTCCAGAACATCCCCCCCGACGAGAGCAATAGCGCGAGTGCGCCAGCAGCGAGCCCTTTAAGCATCAGCTGCCTTTTATCTGCATTAATAAGTTGTTCCCTCATTTTTCACAGTCCCCCTTAATTAGAACGATTGGGAATAACCCGTTTCTCAGTTCAATTTAGCCTTAATCCCATGTTCTCGGGAAGAAACCAGTGTGCCAATACTCAAAGAGAATGACCCGCCAAATTTCATTTGTGGTCAGATGCTTTTCCCAGGGCGGCATGGCTGATGCCCATGGAAATCCTTCTCTCGATAGCCCAGGTCCTCCCTTAGATACACGCCAGAATACGAACGTTTCCTGAAGCTGCGAAATCGTTCCAGGATCGGCGAAATTTGCTGGAATCGGATTGAAGGCGAACGCGAAAGGTCCTTTGCCGTCAAGGTTGTCGCCATGGCAGAAGAAACATCCCGCTGTACCAAAGAAGACGATACCCCCATCTCTTACATTCTGAAGATATTTGGGAGCATCAGTCGCCCATGGATTTTTTCCAAAATAGGCGCTTTCCAAGCCGACCTTCAGATACTTTCCCGAATCATCAATTCGATATGGGTTTTCAGCCGTCTGAAGATTGAGAATCTTATCATGAACGTTGATGCTCGCTGGGGGAGCTGGATGAACAGTTCTCAGCTCGACAGGCTCCTCAAACTTTGGGAGCATTTTATTGTAAGTGCCGTAGGCCAATAGCACCGGAACGGCCGCAAAAGTAATATAGCGGGACATTTTTGCCTTTCCGCTATCCTCCTGCAGCATGAATACAATCGGCTTGCTGAACTCTTCCCAATTGGGCTGAGTGATAGTAATGTAGAGAAGAACACCAATTGTCACAACCGTCATATAAATCGCGAGCAAGGAGAACGGAATCGGCGGCTGTAAAATCACCCGGAAAATAATAAAGGCTGTTATCCAGATTAAGGGGGCCTGAAGCAACTTTGGGAATGGAAACCCGAGCTTGTCCTTAATCAGCCAAGCAAGAAAAATAACCCCAATGCCGAGTCCCATCTCAATGATGAGCGCGAACTTCCCCGCATCCATCCACTCGACTCCCCCTCCGCTGGCCCAAGCAAGCATCGGCAGGGCCAGGACGGTGAAGAGGACTTGCAAAATAAGAGAAGTACCTCTCTGCTTTAACATAAAATGCGCTCCTCCCTTCCTCACACTTTTCATTTAAAGTTTTCCTCCGGCATTTTCTCCGGAGATGGAGGCGTGCCTCCCATCCGATTTGGGTGTCGTCGCATTAGCGATTGCTTTTTGCTCGGGCGAGGAGAGATCCGCCTTTTTCAAGGGGCCCTCTTTCTCATTTGGCAGCCGATCAAGATTTTGCTTAATCGCTTCAGCAGCATCCTGCTGAAGAAGGTAATCCACCAACTTGTCGAGCCCCGCGACGGTAAATTTATGAGAGAAGTCTTTGATCATGTCATCCGCAAATCCGGGGACGATAAAGGCTCCCGGATTCATGATGGACTCGATCACATATTCTCTCGGGGTTGTCGCGTGCGCCTTCCCCTCTTTCACCGCCTTCTGATATTCGGGCGATTTGATGCGGTTGGGAGCATTGGTCTTCTCGATCAATAAGGGTCCAATCATACCGGTCTTGGCAATCGAAATCCCCGGAATCTTATGGCAGGCGAAGCAGGTCATCTTCTGGACAATCTGCTCCGGAGTATCACTGTCGAGAGCGACCGGAGGACCGGCCGGGGCTGCTTTGGCTTCTCCCTCTTTGGAACCTGTGTCCGCCTTCAACGGCTTACCCCAATAAGACTCCCAAGAGGCCTTTGCAGTCCATTTGGTGAAATCGCCGTCGTCTTTCGTCTGAAGAAATGACACCACGGAGACAATTTCAGTATCGGTCAGCTGAATGGGCGGCTTGTTGATGATCGGCATCGGGCTCTCTGTATCGTTCGTCCCTTTGATACCAAAGCCTTCCACCACGTAGCAGTTCGGGCAGTATTCAGATTCGACAAGGTACTCGCCGCCTTTCGTGGCGTGCGGCTTAACCCCGCTGTTCGGCTCGCCATTCGCAAGTCGGGAAGCGAATGTTTTGTACCGATCTTCTTTTACCCGATTGTTGGAGCGTCCCTCTTCACCGATCAGAACCGGGCAGCGATCCGCCTTCTGTTCTTGGAAGAACATATGACAGAGAGGACATTGCCCTTTTCCAATCGGGACACCTCCTCCTCCAAAACTGGGGTTCGCCGTTCCGAACACAATCATTTTCCCCATTTCCGCCAATTTCTCAGGTGTGACGGAGGCGAGGTCGACTGCTTGCGCCGCCTCGGGAGCGTCTCCACGAATCTGGGGCAACCAGACAGAAATTCCCGCAAAAATAGATAAGATGAAGATATACCAAAGTGCTACTCTAAAGATCGTCCCACCACTATCTTTTGCCTTATTCATCCTCTTCTCTTACCCCCCGATAGTGGGGAGGAACCTTGCGGTTCTCTCCCCATTAAGAGAATTTAATGGCTCCCCGCCGGAAGTGTCGCTTTTCCGACGCCCACTTCTTCTTCCCTGACAGGCGCTTTTTTCGCTGAAAGAGCACCCAGCCAGAAGACGAAGAGCAGCATCGTCCAGAAGAGAAGCACATTCATTGAGTTCATGTTGCCCGCATAACCGACTGGATTGGTGAATGCCCAGGGAGAATTGTCCCGAAGAATCTCATTCACATGCCAATGAAGACGGACGGAAGAGCGAAGATATCCCATCACCGCCATCGTCCATGTAAACGACACGGCCAAGCAGAAGAGCGCATAGGAACCTCTTGGCGACATCTGTCCCCATCGGACCTCTCCAAGCTGTCTTGCCCCCTTCATCATCATCGTATTAATCGTGACTCCGACAAAAAGAGTGGTCAGCGTCGAGCAGACCTGAGGAACGGAAAGGCCGATACGGACGTTGGCCGGGATGAAGTAGCCATAGATTCCCAAAAAGACAATATTCACTGCCGCGCCAGTAAAGAGCGCACCAAGGAATGCATTCCCTGCCGCGGCCCACTTCACAGTAGGTACTTTGTTGCACCGCTGATAGATACAGAAACAGAACACCGTCGTCGTGATCATGATATTGACGGCGGTATTTTTTGCCGACATCACGCCGTAGTTCCCAACGATTGGATGCTGCGCCCCTCCCATCGCTTTAAGCTCAGCGGGGGTCATCACCAGGGTATGCGGCGTCAACCAGGAGATGGTTGCCACAATCAATACTAGGAGCATATATTTAAAGAGGCGATAATACCGCTCTGCGCCGGGCATTCTCCCCATCGCCTGCCAGAGATAGTAGTTGGTGGTTACGAAAAGAATTGCGATCATCATCGCCTGCATGATGAACACCCAGGCCAGGAGACCGCCCATCAACGTAATTCCCATCTGCTGCCGATAGCCATAGACTTCTCTCATCAGCCAATATCCGGCGAATGGGAGCGGAATTAGGTTGAGGATTCCCATAAACATGGCGACGTAGCTCATCCAGTCATAATGAGCTTTCTCTTCCGGAGTCTTCGCAGCCAAGAAACGATAGGAGGCATAAGCGGCAACGACTCCCCCTCCAAATGCAGCATTCCCCAGAATTCGATGGACATTTAGAGGGTGCCAAAGGGCTGTATGAACCGATTTCCAAATGTCACCTAAGAAGCGGCCCTGCTCATCAACCCCGGCCGGAGACATCATGAATCCGATCCATGAATTGGCGAAGAACATCAGAATGATGCCGATCGTGTTGAGGAGAAAAGCGATTGACAGATGGCACCATTTAAGAAAACCGCCATCATTCATTCCATCCCAGCCATAGTAGTAGATATATAAGGTTCCGCTCTCCAGAATAAAGAGAAGAGCATAGACGTGCATGATCGGCTTAAAGATTCTTGACAGGTACCCAAAGAACCCCGGGTAAAGAGCCAAGAAGGTGAAGATGAGTATCCCTCCGAGAACCGCTGTAATGGAATAAGCGGTCAAACTGATCTTCATCATCTCGTGGGCCATATCATCATATTTTTTAGCCATTAACTTGTCTTTTTGCAGCATTCCGACTAACTCCATGACGAACACGAACATCGGAACGGCAAGAACAAAGCTGCCGAAATAGAGATGCTGCTGATTGGCGACCCAGAGGATGGTACGGCTCTGGAAAGTTCCATAGGTTCCATAGTCATCGGGATATTTCAGCTTTGGAGCTGGAGGACCCGAGACAATTCCAAATTCACCAGGCCCCTTATAATAGACGTCCTTTGCCTTCTCAACCTTTTTTTCCGCCGGAGCGCTTTCCTGCTTTGCTTCTTCGGCTCCAGCTTGCATTGGGATAAAGGGGAGGAGGAGGAGCAAGCCTATCACACCCAGAAGGACGACTGCTCCAATCTTTGCCTTTCTAGGATCGTTAAAGCTGCGCATTTTAATACCTCCTTAAAGAGATGATTAAGATGTGAATACTTAAAACAAATGGGCAGGGAAGACGAACCCAAACCCTTTTACATTAGGAAAACAAACAAGTTTATTTATATGGGAACGGGAGATTCTGCATCGGCCCCATCATAACCCAGTCGAGAAAAAAGTAGTAACCTGCAGCCACGGCCAAAAATACGACATACAGAACCATCGTTTTTCCTGTCCCGCTTCCACTTGCGTCCTGATTCGCCATTTTTAAAACTCCATCATTATAATAATGGTAGGAACTTCGTTAAGAAAAAAAAGCATGCCTAACATTTTGACCTGAATTTAGTGCGTGAAGCCGGGAGGTGGAGCAGAGATATACCAGATAATGCCAGAACAAAGAATCATCGTAATAAAAAATATAATTTTCCCAACTGTTTGGCCTTGTTTTTGATCCATTTTCACCCCCTCAGGAATAATGGCTCTCAGTAATCTGGTAAGAAAATTGACCGGGACTATATACCAAAAAATAAAGGTTGTCAAGAAAAAAGTAAAACTTCAAAACTCATAAATTAGCTCGTATAGGCATCGTGCCACCGACTCTATAATATCGTCATAGCACCCGATATCGTAGCACCAGATTCTCTCCAGCAAATTAAAATGGGGGCACTCTCACCAGAACTTCTCAAAGACTTAGAATTACTTTATATCGCGGAAAAAATGTTTCATACATTTAGTAATAGCGAATACAATATAATAGGATAAAAAGCATACATTAACGGACGCTACCTGTATAAGCTTCAAATTTCCAGTGTTACACCAAAAAACTTGACTCTTTTCCAAATCCTGTGGTACTGTAATTTCGCTTCAATATAAACGATGGAGCCAACAGAGTGGATACCAAGGAGCGCCATAAAGATCCCCAGATTTTCAATATGATTGTGATTGTCGGGTTGATTTTTAATGCCCTCATCGCAATCTTTCTTGTCCTATATTGGCTCAATCTTCTTTAACCGTACTTCAGGTGTTTATCCCTTAATCGACTGAGCACACCGGAACCCCACTGTTGTATCACGATAATCCGGAAACATCTTCATGCGCGCCGTCGTCGTCCCAGAGATAGGAGAATCGTTCCAGGAACCCCCTCGCATCGATTTCATCTCTCCCTGATCGGGACCCTTCGGATTTCGAGCGGGCGAATGCCGATAATACTGCTCTTCATACCAATCCCCGACCCACTCCCGCACATTCCCGGCGACATCATAGAGCCCGTAGGAACTTTTATCATTCTCAAATGAACCGACCACGGATGTGTAATGGACCGGGTCGCCGTCTCCGAGAAAGTTGGCAAATACCGGCTTCGAGTCTTTTCCCCAAGGCCAAGGGCTTCCATCGACGCCTCTGGCCGCTTTTTCCCACTCTGCCTCTGTCGGAAGCCGTTCTCCCCGCCAACGGCAGTATTCGTCGGCATCCTCCCAGGTGACATAGATGACTGGCTGGTTTTGGTCGTTAAAATAGTTGATGTTTTTGACATAGCGGGAGAGCGGGGAGCGGTGGTTGGTTGCCTTCACAAACTCGGCATAATACGCCTGTGTCACCTCATATTGATTGATCTTAAATGCATCGACATAAACCCGGTGTATTGGCTTCTCGTCGAAGCCCCCTTCCTCGCTCCCCATTGTGAATTCCCCGGCTGGAACTGGAACCATCGGGTTCTCCTTGGGAGGTCCTGAAGACTTGACCGTCTGGACGGGCGCGCCACCCTCTTCGTCTTTCGGCGTTGTAACCCGAATCGCGATAATTGCAACGAGACAGAGAAACCCAACAAAAGCAATCCAAGCCCTGATAAAGATCTTGTCCATAGATTTCCCTGATTAGCAGCTTAGCACATTCATTCTGTACGAAGCAAAGCTTTTCAAAACCGATTACTGACTGAATGTGTAACGGAAGGTGGAGAGAAGGTCGGCTTGCCCTGAGGAGAACATGCTGAAATCTTCTTGAAAAAGCAGGGTCACAATATCGCCGTGATGAAGCGGCGGAATTTCCTTATCGACCCCGGAAACAAAGTCGACCGAGTTGAGAACCAGCTCATCATTCACAAAAACCTTGGCAATAATGCTATCGGGCAATGGATTTTTCTCTCCGGGCGGAATGATCGCGGCCGGCCCTTCCGCACTGACCCGAAAGGAGCCCTTCAGCGTGCCTGTTTCATTGGGAAGCATGATCTTCAAATCGACGACGACTGCGCCTTGCATCGATGCCACCGGCGCAAGAAAATCGGTCGGCACGGCGTCTGTCGTCTCCAATTTACCTCTAAAGCGGATTGCGCCGGGCTCCATCTCTAAACGCATCTCAGCCTTCGCGCTCCGATCGGTTCCCGCCTGATCCGTGCTGGCCGCTTGGAGGGTCTGCGGGAAAGAGGCAAAATCGGGAAGCGCCGTCTTCTCCGTCTTTCCGGGGCTTCTCCCGAAATTTTGATTCGCCGTCGCAGAAACCATCCCCGATTTAAGGATCGGAATCGCCTTCCAGTCGGCCGCTTCGGCCAGATGGATCGTTGAAAGGATAAAAAGGAGCGTGAGAATTCGGGTCATTTACTACTCCTCAATCGTATGTTTGCGCATGTTCGCGCAGGTTCGACGGAGTGCTTTATAACGGATTACGGATAAATTGTCCAGCGCTCTTCTAATTAAGGAGAAAGAAGGTCAGTTTTTGACAGAACGGTGCTGCGCAAGCGCAACGCTTATCTCTGGTCGTCACGCGGGAAAACCTTAATCCAGGGGCTCTTTTCCGACTTTCCGAATTTTTTGATTCGCTCCGCAAGATCGGCGCCCCATGTCCCGTTCAAGAGCAGCTTTGACAAGGCATAAACATCGAGGGATGAGACCTCCTCCCACTTCCCGGCTTCCTTGATCGCCCGCTCCAGAGCGGCTCTTCCCGGATCGCTCTTCCCCTGAAAACGGATATTGTCATAAACCTTGATCCGGACTTTGTGCGTCTTGGAAAAGAGAACCTCGACCCCCTTTTTCCGGGCATAGGCGAGGAGCGCTTCCTTGACCTTCTCCACTTCTCCCTTGATCCGCGCCTCTTCGGATTGAAGCGCCGCCAGGCGCTCTACGAGGAAGACCCCCTCTTCGCTCATGTACTCGTTTTTCGAAAGCGCGGCGGTCTCATACTGGTGGCGGAAGAGGGGACAGAGGGCTCGGTACTCGCACCAGCTGCAAAGCGCGCTCTGTTTGACCGGAAAATCGGTCGTCGTCTCGATCTCTTGGATGAGCGTGATCGTCTCCTCCCGCAATGCGTCCAGATCCGCTCGCGTCCGGCGAGAATGAAACTCCTGATCGAAAATCAGATAGTGCCAAATCAGCTCGACCTCTTTTGTTTCAGGCCAGAGCTGCTGGATCGCCATCTGATAATAAGCAAGCTGGCGATCTTGATCGAGATCCTGCTGCGTCGGGAAAAAACCCTTCGTCTTATAATCATGGATCCAGATCACCCCGTCCTTCGGCTGGCTCAGTCGGTCTATAAACCCCTTCATAGAATATTTTCCGTCGGGATCGAGAGCAAACTGCACCGGATGCTCCAGACCAAGCGTCCGGGTCTGATCGAAGGGGGCATATCGGCGATAATAATCGACCAGACACTTCTCGCCGAGGGCCCGATACTCGTCCGGGGTCATCTCATCGCGGACGATCTGGATGTCACCGTGCCACTCCTTTTCCCAGATCTCCTCATAATAGGAAAGCAGCTCCTCCAACGACATCTTTTTGCAGAAGCGGAGATTAAGGTAGAGCTGATAGAGCGCCTCGTGGACGCGCGATCCCATAAAGGCTTCGACCCCTTCAAGGGAGGAGGGAACTTGATCAATATAGGTAAATTTAAATTTTTGGGGACATTGACGATAGGTTTCAAGTCGGGATGGGGAATAGATCATCGGTTCCGTCCGAACAGCGGTGTCGATCATGGATGGGTCCCGCCGAAAACCCACCGGCGGGCGCTCTTTGGCGGCTATTGTAACCCGGCCTACAAATAAGAGTCAAAAGATATTTCAATGACTTTGATTGAATCATGTAAGGAATCGCACTTTGATCCGACTTCTTTTTGACATTGAATGAATGGGGTGATAGTGTGAACCAAGAAATAAGGGCCCTTCCGATGGAAGAACCGAACAAAAAAGAGGAAGCGTCCCCCGATGCAACGCCGGAAGAGGGTCTCTCCGCGCCGATCCCCTCCGAAGAGAACCGGATCGCTCCCCTTCCTCCCGACCGTCGTTGGCGATTCCGACATCCCCTTTTTGTCCGGCTCGGTCATTGGCTCAATGTCCTCTGTCTTCCGATTCTTCTGATGAGCGGGTTCCAAATCTTTAACGCCCATCCGGCGCTCTATTGGGGAGAGCGGTCCGATCGCGACCGGCCCCTCTTGGCCATGAAAGCGGTCCGGACGGAGAACGGCGAGATGCGGGGGGTGACCACCCTCTTCGGCCATGCCTTCGACACCACCGGCCTTTTCGGCGCCTCGCGGAACGAAGCGGGCGCGCTCTATCGCCGGGGTTTCCCGGAGTGGATGACCCTGCCGGCTCATCAATGGCTGTCGATGGGACGGCGCTGGCACTTCTTCTTCGCCTGGATCTTTGTCCTCAATGGGGTGATCTTCGCCTTTTTCTCCCTCGCGCGCCGGCATCTCTGGCTCGATCTCCTTCCGAAGAAGGAAGACCTTCGACGGATCGGCGCGGCGATTCTCGACCATCTTCGCTTCCGCCATCCCGCCGGCGAGGAAGCAGCGCATTATAATGTCCTTCAGAAGATTGCCTACACCAGCGTGGTTTTCGTCCTGGCCCCCCTAATTGTCTTGACCGGGCTAACGATGTCGCCCGACATCGATGCAGCTTTTCCCGGCCTGCTCACCCTGTCCGGCGGACGGCAGTCGGCCCGGACCATCCACTTTATCGCCGCGTTCGCCTTCATCGGTTATACCGTCGTTCACCTCCTGATGGTGGCAATCACAGGCCTTCGGAATAACCTTCGATCAATGGTCACCGGATGGTATCTCCTTCCGAAATCTGGAGCAGAAGATGAAGAAACGAATTAGCCTCGGCCGAAGAAACTTCTTGGTCCGCGCCGCCCAACTCTCCGGTCTTCTTTTCCTGGCCGGCTGCGAGAACCTCTCACGGAAGCCGTGGTTTGAAGGGTTTCTCAGCAGCGCGGAAGGGGTCACCCGCCGGGTGCAGCGGGCGATTACCCCCCGCAGAGCGATGGCGCGCGAGTATACCGAGGCCGATCTCTCGGCCGATTTTCCGGTGAACGGATCGACGAACCCCGACACTGAAGAGTATGTCGCCCTCGCCGCAAACCAGTTTGCCGACTGGCAACTGGAGGTGAGCGGCCTGGTGGAACAACCGACCGACTTCTCCCTCGCCGAGCTGCGACAGTTTCCCTCTCGCACCCAGATCACACGACACGATTGCGTCGAGGGATGGAGCGCGATCGGAAAGTGGAAAGGGGTCCCGCTGAGCCTCATTCTCGAGAAGGTCCGACCCAAAGCGGACGCCCGCTACGTCGTCTTCCACGCCGCCGATCCGGACGAATCTGGAAATTACTATTACGAGAGCATCGACTTCGAAGATGCCTATCACCCTCAGACGATCCTCGCTTACGACCTCAACGACCGGCCGCTCCCGATCGGGAACGGCGCGCCGCTCCGGCTTCGGGTGGAACGGCAACTCGGCTACAAGATGGCGAAGTACATCATGCAGATCGAACTGGTCGATCGCCTCGACCCTATCGCCGGCGGAAAAGGGGGTTACTGGGAAGACCAAGGCTACGAATGGTATGCCGGGATCTAGCGTCCGACCCAGCTTCCCTCCCCCCCTCCTTCTTCATAAGTGCCCCGCACACTGGACACCCCGCTGATATTCAAAAAAGGGATGTAAGGAATACGGAACCCCCTCCGACCTATATATATGGAAGGAATCACTCAGCCACCCCAACAATAAGACCGGCAAGGGGGAAAGGGGGGGGCGAAGGAGCCGGAGCGTATAAAGAAATAACAAAGTATGCTAATTTAAATGAAATAGCGCTGCAGGAGGACGATCATGAACGGGACACTCGGAATTTTAGCCATCATCGCAGGGGGACTGACGGTCTTGAGCCCGTGCATTCTGCCGATTCTTCCCCCTCTTCTGAGCGCCTCCGTTTCGGGAAATCACCGCCACCGACCCTTCTGGATTGTTCTTGGGCTTGCGATCAGTTTTACCGGCTTTGGCGTGATCTTCTCACTCTTCGGCACCTTCCTCGGCCTCAGCAACGCCATGCTCAGAGATGCCGCCCTTATTCTCTTATTCTTCTTCGCCTTCACCCTCCTTTGGCCCTCCCTTTGGGCGGGGATCGGGGTGAGGATCAGTGCCCTCGTACAGCTGATCCCCGGCATGGGCGAAATGTCAGGCAAGCAAACGGCGGTCTCTTCACTCTTGCTCGGTGCGTCGCTGGGACTGATCTGGGCTCCCTGCGCCGGACCGATCCTGGGAATCATTCTGACCTTGGCGGCGGTGCAGTCCTCTTTCGCGCCGACGCTCCTCTTAATGGCCGCATATTCTCTCGGAGCCGCGGTGCCGATGCTGATGATCGGATATGGCGGCCGGCGGATTTCAGAGCGGGTTACGTCATTACGGAAATGGGGACCGTCCTTTCATAAGGCCCTGGGCGCCCTGACCCTCGCCACGGTCGTGGCCCTCTTTTTTAACCTCGACACCCTGCTCCTCGCCAAGCTGCCGGGATCGCTCTTCGTCGCCAACCAAATCGAAAAACAGCTGACCGGAACCGTCAACACCCCGTCCGACCCCGGCAGCGCCTTCGGACCCGACAGTGCTCTGGCCGCCAACAAGAAGTCTCCCTATCCGGTCCTCGGCACGATGCCGGAATTTGCCGAGGTCACCACCTGGCTGAATTCCCCGCCGCTCACCAAAGAGAGCCTGCGCGGCAAGGTGGTGTTGATCGACTTCTGGACCTACTCCTGCATCAATTGCATTCGGACCTTGCCGGCGGTCACCCGCTGGGATGAAAAATATCGCGATCAGGGGCTCGTCATCGTCGGCGTCCACACGCCGGAGTTCCAGTTCGAGAAAGAGGTGGGCAACATTAAGTCGGCGATCGTTCGGCACGGAATCAAATATCCGGTCGCCGTCGACAACGACTACGGCACCTGGAAGGCATACCACAACCAGTTCTGGCCGGCGAAATATCTGATCGATGCGGAGGGGAAGCTGCGGTTGACTCACTTCGGAGAAGGAGACGAAGATGTCTTCGAGCAGGCGATTCAATCGGTCTTGATGGAGGCAAAGCTCCTCCACCGACCGGTGGCAGTCGATGAGACGAAGCGAAACGCCGACCTGCGCCGCATCCACTCCCCCGAAACCTACGTCGGCTACAGCCGCGCGAGCAATTTCTTTTCCAACGAGCGGATGGCCCTCGACACAACGACAAACTACACCCCGCCCCCCGCGCTCCGCCTCAACGACTGGGCGCTCGGCGGCACCTGGAAGGTGGCCGATGAGGCGGCGATCCTTCAAGCCCCCGGCGGCAAAATCCAATTCCGCTTTCAAGCGCCGAAGCTAAATTTGGTGATGAAGGGAAGTGATAAAGGAATTCCGGCGAAGGTTTTGGTCGACGGGGCGCCGATCCCGGCGGACATGCGGGGGAGCGATGTCGGCGCGGACGGCAAGACAATCATCAAAGATGCCCGGCTTTATAACTTGATCACCCTACCGAAGGAAGACGATGCGGAACACCTGTTCGAGATGATCTTCGAGAACCCGAGTGTGGAATTGTATGCGTTTACATTTGGGTGAGAAGGTTTGAATAAAATTAAATATAATCCAATTCTTTTAACTTTTAGAGGCCTCACTCTTCGGACCATTATTGTCCTCCCATAAGGGAAGCCTTGCGTTCAAATAGTTAAGAAGAAGATTATATCTTATAGAAAGTTTTGTGTTCCGTGCTTCTCTCCATTTCTCGAGTTCTTTTTCTGCAAATTTATATGCCTTCTTAGGAATATCTTTAAAATCACCGACAAAACCGTTAGGAGCCATATGCTTTTTAAAACCTTCCCCAAGGTAATCTAAAATCAAATTACCATCAACATCTCGTGCGAACAAAGAAAGACAAAAGTCTGCCATTTGGCTACCAATCTTCGTTAAAGGGTCCGACCCTTCGGCTCTCTTCATACTCATAAGATAATTAATCACTTGGTCTCCAATAACTATTCGAGGATACTGAGCCACTTCGCTCTCCAGGTGGTAGGCATCCAAAAGAGCAGATCCATATATTTCTCCTTCGTAGAATTCAGACGCCCAACCGATTTCGATTCCTCCACGGCACACATGACCGATCGCCAGAGAGATCAGAAAAGTTGATGCACAAGCTGCTAAAGCGGCGAAAACTCCATTTATAGGAGCTTTAATTGTTTCATCATTCAATGAGACATAAACCACAATTGTATCTGAGAATCCTTGGAACTTCACTTCAGTTTTTCGAGCTTCTATAAACATTTGTCGATGTTCCTCAGGAATCATTTCCATAGGAATCGTGCTTTTAACCTTCTCACTGAAAAACTTCTCAAACGATGTGCGGAATCCATCTACGACACCAAAGGTCTCCCTAATTACTTGGGAGAATGTTTCTTTCTCATCTGCCGTGACAGGAAGTCTCTTAAATTTTTGCAGGGACTCTTTCTGATTTAAAATATCAATAAAAGCAATAAGGTAATAATTGAATCTAACTGGATCTTTCTTTTTGTTTCTTCCCATTTTCGATTCTCCAAGTCACTTAGATTAGACTCGAGTCTCCAGCTGTGTTATTGTACGATTACAGCTTTAGTTACACAAGGAGAACTCTGTTGCAACCTAACCAACCCATTGCCACCCTCACCGACAACGCCGTCCAAAAAGTCCGCCAGGCCCTACAGGGCCGAAGCGACATCGGCGTGCGGCTCACCGTCACGCGTGAGGGCGGCGACTTTAAATACAAGTTCGACTACGTCGCACCCGGGCAGGCCGATCCGCGCGATTTTGTCTTCCGATGCGGAGAATATCAATTCTTCATCAATTGGGAATCGGAGCCTCTGATCAAGGGATCGACGATCGATTACTCCAGCACCGGGATGGCGCAGGCATGGGTGATCGACAATCCGAACCCGGCGTGGGATACCGACCTGGCCCGCGAGATCTCAAAGGTCTTCAACGAAACCATCAACCCCGGACTGGCCGAGCATGGCGGCCACATCAAGCTCGTCGAGCTCAAAGAAAACATCGCCTACGTCGAGATGTCGGGCGGCTGTCAGGGATGCACCATGGCCGATAAGACGCTGCACCACGGCGTCATCCGCATCCTCGCCGAAAAATTCCCGCAGATCACCGGCCTCGTCGATGTCACCGACCACTCCGCCGGCACCAACCCCTTCTTCTCCACCCCCACCGGAACCATCCCCACATTTAAACATTAAAACTCAAACGTTAGGCATTCAACATCAAAAGGAATGCGCGCTCTACACCTCTGTTCCTGGGCGGCCGCAACAGGGTTCGACAGGCCTGTCCTGAGCGAGCCGAAGGGCTCACCCTGAACGGTCATCCTGAGCGTGTCGAAGAGCAACCGGAGTAACATGGAAAATCCAAAGGCGCCGTGGCAAGCCGGCCCCTGCGGTGGGGCGTGGAGTAAAACCCCGCGACCTTAGAACGTACTCTCCCAAACAATCATCCAGAAATATTTCCGCCTCGCCGACGACAGGTTGCTAAATAGTGACAACCCCTTTCTGTCTTTGGCCCCACAGTTCTTCCTCAACCTCGACAACCATCCTCCCGTAGATTGGCCGCCTGAATCCAATCACAAAGAGGCATAGAACTTGCGCCTCACGATGCCCCAGACGACGCAGGTAAAACGACGGAGGAGGAGAGATGGCTTACGGATGCGAACAAGCATTACTGGAGAACGATCCGATTAAACGGCTCGCCCTGGAGTGGCTCGGAACAACCCATCTCGGCGATCGATCGCGAAATCACTATCTCATGCGAGCGCTGCGAAAAATCACCCTTCCGGAAAACGCGGCCGTTCTCAATGCCGGATGTGCCAACGGCGCCCACTCCTTTTATTTGGCCGAGCGTTATCCGGGGTGGGAGATCACCGGCGTCGAAATCGAGTCGGAGAAAATTGGGCGCGCAAAAACCATCGCTGACAGGAAAGGGACCCAAAACCTCTCGTTTCAGGTGGGCGACATACAAGGGCTCCCCTTTACCGAATCCTTTCACCTGATCTTCTCAATGCATGTCCTGACCTTTCTGAAAGATGACGTTCAGGCGCTAAAACGTTTTTCCAGAGCGTTGAAGCGGGGCGGTTATCTCATCCTCTCGGTCCCCACCCCGCCGGGCCCGCCGCTACGGCAACGTCTCTTTCCCTTTTTGAGCCGATCGGAAAAGAACAACCCCTCTCCTCAAGAAAGTAGCGTGCGGTGCAACGTCGAGCGGTTCGGTTATACGAAGGAGGAACTTGAGGGGAAGTTGGAGCAGGCGGACCTTCGGTCTTTACACATTTCCTACCCGGCGGGGCCGATTTGGCAGTCGGCCTGCGTGTTCGAGAAGTCGATTAAAAAGAGAAAATTTCTCCGCCGCTTGGTTCACCCGTTTCTGATTTTTTTGGTCGATCTGGACCAATGGCTTCCGATCGAATACCGATACCCGATCGGCCAGGATTGCCTGGTGATCGCACAACGGCCGACGTAAACCCCAAGCCCGCGAATGGGAAATCTATACCACCATGGGATATGCCTCTGCGGCGCGGAGGATCGCCTCGGCGACGGTCGGATAGACATGGACGGTCCGGCAGACCTCCTCGACCGTCAGCTTGCTCTTGACGATGAAGATCGCCTCATGAATCGCCTCGGCCGCCTTCGCCGCGAGGAGGTGAACACCGAGGATCCGGTGACTCCCCTCCTCCACCACCAGCTTCACCCAACCCCGGTCGGCGGTCGCTTTCGGGAGCTCCTCCGGAAGGGAGAGATCGACCTGCTTCACCGCATGGCCCGCCGCACGCGCCTCCGCCTCTTTGAGGCCGACGCTCGCGACTTGGGGAGAGGTCAGGATGGCATAAGCAATCCCGAGATACTCCATCGTATGTCGGCTCCCCGTCAGCGCATTCTCCGCGGCGAGCTCCCCTTCCCGGTCGGCAATGCTGGCGAGCATTCGCCGGTGCCCCCGGATATCCCCGGCAGCAAAGAGCGTCGGAATCGATGTTTGAAAATAAGGGGTCGTCTCAATCCCGTCGTTCTCGGTTCGTTTCAGCCCGATCTTCTCCCATCCGAGAGAATCGGTGTTCGGACGCCGTCCGATGGCGACAAAAAGGGCCGGCGATTCGAAAGCCACCCGTTCCATTCCCTTTCGAGCCGTCACCCGATGGCCCCGGCGGTTCGGGAGCGACTCGACCTGCTCCGGCTCGACGCCGGTGTGGATCTCCATCCCCTCTTCTTCAAGGTAACGCCGGAGCGCTGCTGAAATCTCCGGCTCCTCGCGCGGCAAAATCCGATCTTCTTTTTCGAGGAGGACGACCTCGGTGCCGAGGTGGAGAAAAAGCTGGCCATACTCCAGACCGATCTCCCCGCCGCCGATCACGATCAATCGCTGCGGCCGGCGGGTGAGCGACTGGACCCGGTCGCTGTTGAGCGGACCGCGTTCCGCGAGCCCCGGAATCGGCGGGAGGATCGGAGAGGAGCCGGTGGCCAGAAGAATCTTCTCGGCGGAGAGAACCGTTCCGTTCACATCGACCGCCTCGCCGGAGATAAGCCGACCTCTTCCCCGAATCAAGGTGATGTTCGGATGGTCCGACACCATCCGCTCCTTTTCTTCGCGCGCATATTGGACCACCGCATTTTTCTCCGACATCAAGGCGGTAAAATTTAACCGACTTCGGCGGGGCTTCACGCCGCGGAAGGAACGGAGCTGGCCATAGTAATAGCGCTCCGCGGCCGTGACGAGGTGCTTGGTCGGAAGGCAGCCGCGGTTGGGACAGGTGCCGCCGAGGTCGGCCCCCTCCACCAGCGCGACGCGTGCGCCGAGTTCCGCCGCTTTGAGGGCACCATAGAGTCCCGCCGAGCCGGCCCCGAGAACCAAAAGAGAATATCGCTCCATCTCCACTCCTTTGAATGAATAATTCTTCTCAATTATAAAAGTTTTCAGACATACCAAACAATGGGAGCGCGAAAGCGCTCCTCAGTATGGACGAAGGCGGCTCAGGTCTAGGCCCGCCTTGACGCGCCGGCCCTTTACAATTCGTTGTCGATGAGAAAACGGCCGAGAAGTTCGAGCGGGGGTTTAAAAGTGAGATGAAGCGACAACAACGTGAAGAAAAACCGGGCAGGTCAGGCGCTAACGATTCCAGTCAAACCAGCGGCGGAGGATTTTTTTCTTTCCTCCGGTCAGCGCTCCCTTTCGCCAGGCGACGGCCACCTTCTTGATGACCTCCGCCTGGGTCGGATAGGGATAGATCGTCCGGGCGATCTTCCCCAGTCCGATCCCCGCCGTCATCGCCAGCGCGAACTGAGAGATCAGGTCGCCGGCGTGAGAGGCGACAACCGTGGCGCCGAGAATCCGGTCCGTTCCTTTTTTCAAGTGAACGCGCGCGAACCCCTCTTCTTCCCCGTCGAGAATCGCGCGGTCTACTTCACGGAGTGAAACGGTATGGCTTTCGACCTCGATTCCTTTTGCCTCGGCTTCGGCTTCATACAGTCCGACGTGAGCCACCTCCGGATCGGTATAAGTGCACCAGGGAATGATCAGCGATCCGGTGCCGGCATAGCCGAGCCCGAACGGATGGGGGAAGAGGGCGTTCTGGACCACGATCTGCGCCATCGCGTCGGCGGCATGCGTGAACCGTTGCGGAGAGCAGACATCTCCCGCCGCGAAGATTTTTGGATGAGTCGTCTGAAGGCGGTCATTGACCTGGACCCCCTGCTCGGTGTCATACGCGATCCCCGCCCCCTCCAGCCCCAGCCGATCGACATTCGGCCTCCGGCCGGCGGCGGCCAGAATCGCATCCCCCACCCAGCGCTTCTCCTCCCCGGCCGCCCGATAGTGAAGCACCTTTTCACCCCCTTGCCCTTCCGCTCGGAGAAGATCGGCCTGGAAGCGGACCGTCACCCCTTCTCGCTCCATCCGCGCCAGAAGAATCCGGGCGGCGTCTGCCTCTTCGCGGGGAAGAAGCTGCCGCTGTTTCTCAAAGAGGGTGACGCGGCTGCCGAAGCGGGCGAACGCCTGCGCCAGCTCACAGCCGATCGGCCCCGCACCGAGGACCGCCATCCGCTGCGGGAGCTCGGTCAGGCTGAAGACCGTTTCGTTCGTGAGAATCCCCGCCTCCGCCAGCCCGGGGATCGGCGGGAGGACGGCGTGGGCGCCGGTGCAGAGGACCCCTTTCGAGAAGGAGAGCCGCCGGCCGTCCACCTCGACCGCATCGGGCGCGACGAACCGGCCTTCTCCGATGAAAACATCGACCCCCTTTTCTGTAAACCGCTTCGCCGAATCGTTGGGGCTGATCTGCGCCCGCAGCTGTCGCATCCGGGCCATCACCGCGCCGAAATCATGTTTCACCCCGGCGAGACTCGCCGCGCCGAACGCTTCGGCCCGGCCGATTTCGGCCCAGGCGCGGGCGGCGCGGAGGAGCGCCTTGGAGGGGACGCAACCGACGTTGAGACAGTCGCCCCCCATCAGATGACGCTCGATCAGGGCAACCTTCGCTCCCAGCGCCGACGCGATCGCGGCGGTGACCAGACCGGCGGTGCCGGCCCCGATGATGACCAGATGATATCGGCCGCGCGGCTCCGGATTGATCCATCCCGGCGGATGGACGTTGGCGAGGAGCTGACGGTTGTACTCATCATCGGGGAACATCTTTCCCGCTCGATCTGCAGGCGCGCTCACGGCAGGTGAACCGGGTTGGTTTTTTGAAGCGCGCTGTTCAAGTCCATTTTTCGATCATACCTTTCCGGATTGGAAATAGAAATGCCGAAAATCACCGATTGGAGGCGCGGCCGCTTACCCGGCCCGTTCACTTTTCAATATTCGGCGAAGTCCCCTTCCCTCTTCGATAAAAGAACGGCATCGAGAAAACCAGCACGAGGAGAAAGAGCCCGATTAAAAAGAGGGGGGAGAATTCTCCTTTCAGCAGACCGAGAAGGGAGCTGGAGAAGAGCACATAGGCCGCCGTCCCCGGAAGCATGAAGAGCCAAGAGGTAAATAGATAGATCGGAAACGGAATCTTCGTCAGCCCAAAAGCATAGTTGAGGAGGTTGAATGGAAAAAGCGGGATCAACCGTGTGATCGCCACAAAAAGCCACCCCCGCTCGGAAACCCCTTGATCGATCTTCTTCCACCGCTCTCCGAGCATCTCCGAGACCGCCCCGCGTGCGAAGTAGCGGGCGACGAGGAAGGCCAGTCCGGCCCCCAGGGTGGAGCCGATCGACGCGTAAACGGTCCCCCAGACCGGTCCGAAGGCCAAGCCTCCTGCGACCGTCAACGGAAGACCCGGCAGAAAAAGGACCGGAGCGATCGCGAAGATCGCGATGTAGAGCAGCGGCCCCCAGGCTCCCCACCGTTCGATTCCGCTCCGGAGTCGCTCCTGATCGAGAAGGTCGCCCACCCCTCCGAGGCGAACCGCCGCAACAAGGGAGAGAAACACCAGGAGAAAGAGGATCGCGCGCCTCTGGTTCGACTTCACCATCCCTCCCACCGAAGCGACTCGAAAGCAAGACGCTCCGTCCCATTGCAATCCCGTCACGTCGCCGCTATTTTGGCAGAGTTTTTTGAGGTGTCAAGAATTATCGCTGTGGGAGCTGATTCGGATTTCGAAGGAAAGGGACGTAGGCGTCAAGAGGTCCCGTGCCGACGCAAATCGCTGATCGGCCGACCTGGCTGTCCACCCCGCCGAATGACGCGAACACAGGCCGGGTCCAAATCCGGAACCGTCTTGAAGGTCTGCGCTGAGGGGACTCATCCCTTTTTCCCCAAATCGCTCCCGGCAAGGCGTTGAAGCGACCCGGTTTTTAGTTTTTGAAGATAAGAGGAGAGCACCTTCTTCATTCCGCCTCGGACGAATGCGACCGTCGTTTTCTCTCCCTCCCCCTCCATCACCTCTCCTTCTCCAAAGGTCGGATGGCTGACCATCTCCCCCTTTCGGAACGGACGCGGAGACGAGGAAGCGGTTCGCCTTCGGAGGGGCGCCTTTGAGGTCGACCGAAGTGCGGACCGATCGGCGGCACGCCGGCAGTTGTCGCAGCGACCGCAGTTTTGCTCGACCGTCTCACCGAAAAAATTCCTCAAATACCGGAGCCGACACATGGTCGTCTGGATGTAGCGGAGCACCCCCTGAAGACGTTCCTGGTCGCTCCTGTGCTGTCGCTCGTAGTCGATCAAGAAGGTTTCCAATTCGGCGCGGTCTTTAAACTCGCGCAGCTGATGAATCCGCTGCCGCTTTCGCTTAACGATCCCGGCCTCATCCAATTGAGCAGCCACCACCTTGACCCGGCGCTCCGCCAATCCCGAAGCGGCGATTAATGAGGTCAAAGAGACCCCTTCCCCCGGCTCCACATCTTCGGAGAACTCACTGAGAATCTCATAGAATCGAAGCGACTCCTCCCGGTGGGGAAACCGCTCCGCCAGAGAAGCGGATTGAATCCGCCGGTCTTCCAGCCGGCTGCAGAGAAGGATCGCCCGCGCCGGATACCGATCTCGTCCCACGCGCCCTGCCGCTTCATAATAGCGCTCGAGCGAGTCGGGAAAGGTGTAATGGACGACGAAACGAAGATCCGGCCGATCAATCTTCATCCCGAAAGGAGGGGTCGTCACCATGACCTGAAACAGATTGTCCATAAATTGGCGTTGGGCCCCCTCACGCTGCGCGGCTTTTCCCTTTTCACAATAGAGAGCGGAACTCACCCCCGCCGACAAAAGCCATCGATAGAGCTCTTCGGCCTGTTTTGCCGTCGTCACATAAATCAGGCCGGTCCCCTTCTCTTCCCGAAGCAGCTGCAGCAGAAGCTGCCGCTTGGCCGCATCGTTCACCGTTCGAAAAACCTCGAAAAAGAGATTTTCGCCTGCCGCACCGGCAGGGACCATGGCCGATCTTTCCGTATTGTGCTGCACGGCTCGATCTTTTTGATCATCCCTGACCTTCTCTTCTGACATTCTTATCGGTAGCGCACCGCCTCCGATGAATTGGGGATGAGACGTTCCGGGTCCCGGTCGACCTCTCCCCTTTATCTCATTCTAGAAGATTAACCCTGTCTTCAGCAAGGAGGCTCGGCAAAATGATCCGGTTGAGCCTAGGGGCCCGGATGAATGTGCCGGATGAATGTGAAAGCTGACGATCAGCGATGGCGCCCTTAATCTTGGATGCGCCGTCCATTAGCTGCGCCGGGGTGCCGGCACCGGATCGGTGGCCGGAGGCCGGCCATGTCGGCCAACCTCATGTGTGTAGGCCTCTTCCTTGGATCTAAATACCTCTCCACAAACAGCGCATTCAAAACGAGGGGCATGCTCTAGCTCATGGGATAGAAGATCTTGTTGGCTTGCTAATATTTTTCCACAGACCTGACACTTATAACCCTCCATGCTATCTCCTCCTTCATCTCCTCTAATTTTTAGTGAGTGTAAGATCACGTAATGAATGACCCGTCGTTATCAAGTTCAGAATAGTCTGTCGGCAAGAATTTTAAAGTGTCCTCCCTTACATCTTTCACTTCCACCCTTCAGAAGAGATTAATTTTTTCCAAGCGCTCTTACTTAAGAAAATAATTGCAAATCTCCGGACAAACATGCTACAACCCCGTTAATCGAGGGGACCTCCTTGAATACTGAAAGCGCCATGAATCGACTGCCGGAGCGGGCGGCGTCGTCCTCCGACCCGGAAAAATGGGTCGACCTGCACGGAAATATCCTCTATCGCTTCGCGCTCCTTCGGCTGCGTGATCCAAAGCTTGCCGAGGATGTCGTCCAGGAGACGCTCCTCTCGGCCCTGCAGGCCCGGGATCGTTTTTTGGGCGAATCGTCCGAGCGAAGCTGGCTCATCGGCATCCTCAAGCACAAGATCATCGACCATTTCCGGAAGAGCAGCCGGGAAATGCCGATTGAGGATGCGACGCAATTCGAAGCGGAAATGGAAGGGGTCTTCGACGAGCAGGGACATTGGAAACGGGATGAGACCGGCCCGGCCGAATGGGCGGCCGATCCCGGGGTCCTCTTTGAGCGAAAGGAGTTTTGGGTCGCGCTCGACGGCTGTCTCTCAAAACTGCCTGCGCGAATGGCCCATGTTTTCTCGCTTCGGGAGATCGACGACATCAGCAGTGCCCAGATCTGCGACACCTTGAAGATCTCCACCTCGAATCTCTGGGTCTTACTCCATCGCGCCCGAATGCAGTTGAGGAAGTGCCTTGAAGTTCACTTCTTCGGGAGAAATTCGGTAGAGAGCAAGTGAATATCCTCGTCCAATTTCTCGCACGGATCACCCCTCCTTGTAAGGAGGTTGTTCAGCAGATCTCAGAGTCGATGGAGCACCCCCTCTCGCTGCAGCAAAACGTTCGTATGCGGCTTCATTTTCTGATTTGCAAATGGTGCGCGCGCTACATGAAGCAACTTCACTTCATTCGAAGCATCCTCCGGCGAGACGCTGAGAGAGCGGGTCAGAACGCCCCCGCCGCCCTCTCCCCCGAGGCAAAGGAACGGATAAAACGGTCACTCCGTCCTCCAACGGAATAATTTCCTTATTCTTTGTAAGGTTTTTACCGTTTCTTCGACTCATATCATTCTCATTGTTTTCTCCATAAGATTTACTTTTTTATTTTTTATGTAAGGATTGCTCCGTCTCGGCGACCTATCGGCGAACAGGAAGTGGCTTTATTACCTTACACTCAAGGAGGAGAGCGATGAAAAGACCGATCTATCCGATCATGGCAGGGGGACTCCTTTTGTCCGTCTCCCTGATTGCGGCGCCGATCGCCGGCCCCGTTCCGAGCTCTGAAGCGACCACCCATCTCCTTTTAATGAAGAGCGGGGTGGAAAATACGAGCTTCACCCAAGTGACCCTCCCTCTTTTTCAGGGAAGACGTCTGACCGACACCGTCTGGTATGTCGTCACAGAATCTTCCAATGAAAAAGATGCCATCGCCCGCGGCGTAAACTTCTCTCCGAAGCTCGCCAACACCAAGGGAACCCCGGCTGCTCAAAAAGTGACGGTCACCGGCGGGATCGTGAACTTCAACGCGAGCGTCGACTTTACTCCTGTCCATTCGGTCACCCCGGGACCGACCGGATTTCCCCCGCTGGCGGCCCAATACGGCTCCGTCGGCGATCCGGGGTACACTCCATTGATCGAACTGCCCGATGGAACCGTATTGAATGCGCCCCATCTGGCCAACAAGACCGGCCAGCACGACAAGGTCCTCTCTATTAACTTCACCCAGCGAAAGGTGGTCCTCCGAGAAACGGAGGGACGCTATGCCCACAAGCCGGTCCACTACGTCTCTTTCGACGCCACTGATCCGGGGGTGGCGGCACTGGAGGGATCGACCTATGCGCCGGCTTTAAATGCGGCACCGGGAATCGGCCGGGACGACCTCACCTCCGCCCGCTCTCCCATCGTCCCTTTCGCAAACGGTCAAACAGGCGCCACCAATCCCGATCGCCAAGGGTTGAGCTCCGCACTGATGGGAGATGGAGATCCGCTCAATGTCTTGGAGGTGATCCCCCTCAGCGCCGGCTACAGTCCCCTCTGGGATGCCTTTCTCTCGTTTTGGACCCCGAGCGCCGTCGCGAGCAAGCAAAATTATATTCGAAGTGATTTCTATCAAATCTCGGGTCTGGCGGCGCAAGGCCTGATTACCGGCCCGGGAGGGGCGACCTGGGGCGCCGTCGGAATCATCATCAATTGCCCCGTCATCAGCGTCGACCACTGACACGATCAACACCTTCTCCCCCGCCCCTGGGAGAAGTGCAACAACGGAGTAATAGGTCCTTCACAAAGACAAGGAGGTTGTATGAGAAGCATCCACCTTTTGGCGCTCGGGGCAATGGGGGTCTTCCTCTTGTCCGGAGCGGCTTTTGCACAAAACATCCAGACAAACACCACCAGTACGACGGTGGGATCAACCACATTCGGGTTTGCCATCACCCCGGCCCAGCTGGGAACGGTGATGCAGGCGGACACCGCGCCGACCTGCGGCGCCCGAGGCGCCGACGGGGTGATGACCTGTACCTTAACCAATTATGTGAAGGGGGTCGGGATGCCGGGCTCATTTACCGGAAATCCTTTCAAGATCGTCTGGACCAGCGCCGACTTCGGCTGTGGGCTTCCCTGCGGCACCGACGGCGGCGCCGATCCGCAAACCGCGCCCGACTTCGACGGGCCGAACACCCTGACCGGAACGATCAACTCGACGATCGATCTCGGAATCGGAACCGCGACCGGAGCGCCGTTCCATCTGGCGGGACACATTACTTTTACCCTCGACCCCGCTACCATGAAAGCGTCAATCGATCAGCAGGTCATTCAAGAGATCAATGCGGCAACCGGATTGACCACTGCTTTTGAGGAGACCGATAAAGCGGCCTCGTTCGTCGCCGGAGCGGGATCTTCGATCTTCTCATTCAGCGGTCCGGTCAATATGACCACATCGATGCATCTCACACAAACGGGAGAGCAAGGGCTCCCCTCCCCGACGCCGTTCACCCTCGACGTGACGACGCCGTTCGCCTACAACGGCCCGTTCAACGCGAGCACGGCGGGATTTTCCGGAAGTACCTTCCCGACCCCGGAAACATTCTTCACGCCGGGACTCAACACGCAGCCGGACGATACGCACACCCCGAACATAGACGAATCAAGCCTCTTTCCCGTCATTTTCTGATCTGATCTTCTTGACTCTTCCGGGGGATTCTTCTCCCCCGGAAGAGCGCCTCGCCGTCGTTCCACTCTCTTCCTCGTCTAAACATTTCTTGGTCTTGACTTGAACCTCCATGGCTTCGATTACTATTTGGGATAAATTTTATCCGGCCCGGTGTAAGGAGTTCCCGCCTCGTGCGACATACATCCGTGCAGATTGAAATCACCTTCACCCTACCAAGGAGGACGGCAATGAAAACAACAAAACAACAGCTCGCCGCATGGACGCTTCTCTTCTCCCTCTCCGCACTGTCGGCGACGGCGTCGGCCAAAGAGGATCTGACGATGAAGGGAGGAGCAATGAAGACGGGACACACGCTTCTCCTCAAGAGCGCCGTGGAGAACGCCGACTTTACCGAAGTCACCCTGCCGATCTTTGAGGGACGGCGCGGGGGCGAGACCGTTTGGTATGTCGTGACGGAGTCTTCCGACAAAGAAGATGCGGCCCGCCGCGGGGTTCACTACTCCCCCAAAATGGCGAATGCCAAAGGGACGAACGCGGTCGAGAAGGTGAAAATGACAGATGGGATGATCGAGTTTACCGGCAGCGTGATCTTCACCCCGGTCCGCAGCGTCGTTCCGGGACCGACCGGATTCCCCCCGAAGGAAGCAAAGCCGGGCGCCATCGCCGAGGCCGGCTACACCCCGCTGATCGAGCTTCCGGATGGCACGGTGTTGAATGCCCCCCATGTGAAGAACGGCACCGGCGAGCATGATCGGACCGTTTCGATCGACATGAAGAATAAAAAGGGAATCTTCCGGTTGACGAAGGGCTTCTTTGAGGGAAAGGTCGTCCACTATACTTCCTTCAATGCCTCCGATCCCGGCGTGGCTGCGGTCGAAGCGGCCACCTACACCCCCCGGCTCGCCGCGACCCCGTCGAAAGGCTCGAACGCCCCGACCTCCGCGCTGACCGGATTGATCCCCTTTGCAAACGGCCAGACCGGAAAGATGAACCCTGCCCGCCAAGGACTCAGCTCAGCGCTGATGGGCGAAGGGGATCCGTTTAACATCGTGCAAGAGATCCCCTTCGGCGATCGCGCCACCGCCTATAGCCCGATGTGGGATGTCCATATCGCCGTCTGGAAGGCGGAGGCGATCACCGCCAAAACCAACGCCGCCCAGATGGATTTCAATACCGTCGCGCGGCTCGCCTCGGAAGGACGGATCACCGGTCCGGACGGCGCCCCCTGGGGGGCGATCGGGGTCGTCGTGAACTGCCCGATCGTCAGCATCGATCAATAGACCCAAGGAGGAACACCCCTCCAACCCGCCGGAAGAGCGCGTCTCCTCTTCCGGCGGGGCCTTTTTTACCGCCGCTTGAGTATCTGAACCGATCATGGTACATATCAAGAGAGCCGCTCTTCTCGGCACGAAAGAGATCTAATGAACCGGAAGGGGCGCACGAGAAGCAGCTTTGCCGTTCACTCATAAGGGAGAAACGATGGAGAGCTATTACCATCCGGGGGATCTCGGGAAGTTTGCGGAGATGGGAAAAGGAAACAAAGAGCTCTGGGAGAAGTTCATCGGCTATTACAACGCCGTCTTCGCCGAGGGGGCGCTGACCGAGCGGGAGAAGGCGCTGATTGCGCTGGCGGTCTCCCACGCCGTGCAGTGCCCCTACTGTATCGACGCTTACACACAGGCCTGCCTTGAGAAAGGCTCCAATGTCGAGGAGATGACCGAGGCGGTCCATGTCGCCTGCGCCATCCGCGGCGGGGCCTCATTGGTCCACGGCCTCCAGATGCGGAATGTGGCTCACAAGTTGTCGATGTAGGAGAGATAAAAATGGCTGAAACAAAACTCAGCCTGAAGGCCCGTCGCAGTCCGCTCACATCGGAACGCGAGCAGATTCGAATTCTCTCCCGTACCGACAGGTGCTCCCCTTTCGAGGAGCGGATGCGGCAGGCCGGGTTCGACCCGCTCTATGCAACCGGCATTTCGGTTTTCCAGATGAATCTCGGAAAACTCTGCAACCAGACCTGTCGTCATTGTCACGTCGATGCCGCCCCCGATCGCCGAGAGGTGATGACCCAGGAGACGGCGGCGCGTTGTATCGAAGCGCTGGCGCAGACCGACATCCCGACGGTCGATATCACCGGCGGCGCCCCCGAGTTGAACCCGCAGTTCCGGTGGATTGTGGCACAGGCGCGTGCGCTGGGCCGACAGGTCATCGACCGATGCAATCTCAGCGTGCTGCTTTTGCCGTCCCAATCCGATCTCGCTCCCTTCTTGGCCGGCCATCGGGTCGAGATCATCGCCTCTCTTCCTTATTATCGTTCCGCACAGACCGACGCGCAGCGGGGAGAGGGGATCTTCGAAAAGTCGATTGCCGCCCTCCGGCTTCTTAATCAGATCGGCTACGGGGTCGAAGGAAGCGGCCTGATTTTAAATCTGGTCCACAATCCGGTCGGCGCATTTCTTCCACCGAAACAAAAAGCGATCGAGGGACAATTTCGCAGGGAGCTGGAGCACCGATATGGCATCGTCTTTAATCACCTTTATACAATCACCAACATGCCGATCAGCCGCTTTCTCGAATTTTTAATTGAAACGGGGAACCTGGAGAGTTATATGGAGCGGTTGGTCAACGCCTTCAATCCGGCCGCCGCTGCCGGGGTGATGTGCCGCTATACCCTCTCCGTCGGCTGGGACGGCACCTTGTACGATTGCGACTTCAATCAAATGCTCAATCTACCGGTGAGCGATCTGACACCCCGACATATCTCCGATTTTAATCCGGCCGCCCTTGTTCATCGCCGCATCGTCACCGGAAACCATTGCTACGGCTGTACGGCCGGGGCCGGCTCCTCTTGCGGCGGAGCGGTGACCTAATCATCGATTCACTTTTCAAAAAAAAGGGGGGTGGCGAATCGCCATCCCCCTTTTGACTTTACTTTTGAAGAGACTTACTTTCCGGTAAACTCAAAATTTGCCGTCGCTTTTCCCTTCGCTGCGACTTTAATCCCCTTCTGCTCAACGAAGCCGAGGGACGGGTGGAACGCCTTCAGTTCGTATTCGCCGGGAGGAACATCGTCGATCGAGAATGTTCCATCCTCGTTGACGATCGCATAATAGGGGCTGGCAACCGGGAGGAACCAGACGTTCATGTAATTGTGCTGATCACACTCGACCTTCATGAAAGAATCTTCTTTCTTGAAAGCAATCGGCTTGATCGTCTCTTTGATCGTTTGGCCTTTCTTAGGAAGCGGCTTGTTGAAGAGGGTCGTGCTCTGGGATCCTTTCATCTCATAGCCGTGGGGATTATGGAGAACCCCTTCCTTCGACTTCTCCTCGCTCGGATCGGCATCTTCATTCGTGAAGCTGATGTCTTTTCCCTTCATAACGACACCGACCGACTGGGAGGGGCCGCCCTGGACGAGGAATTCACAGAAATGTGCCTTCACCTGGGTTCCCTCGAACTTGAAGGGCTTTCCTTTTTCAATCTTCTCGATGAAAACGACTGCATCCGACAACCCGCCACCCTTTACCTTGACATCCTGACGGACTCGGTTTCCCTTGCCATCCGAATCAGCCTGGCTGCAATACTTCGGTTGCGGAAACTTCTCAAAAGAAAAGCTTTGGGGAGGAGGAGGATTCCCCTTTAAGGTCACTTTGCCGGTGATGGATCCTCCGTCGGCCACCGGCGCTTCTGCGTATTCCGCAAAGGCCAGCGTCGTCGACAACAAACCCAACATCATTGTCGTTCCAAACAACCTGCCAAACTTACTCATCTGTTTCTCTCCTTGTTTTAGGTCTTGAACTCAAGAGAAAGCCGACTGGCCTTCTCATTCCCCCATGGTTGCTTATTTGGTTCAAGGATATTGGTAGGAATCGCCTTGCATTCCGTTTGCACTTCCACAGGATCAGGGAAGAAAAACTTCCGTCATAACCTACCCGGTTAAGCCTTACTCCCCACGTTGCCGTGGAAGGCATTTAGTTTTATCAAAACGCCTTCTACTTTGCATCGTACCCTGAACATCAAGTCGGATGCCGCCTGATGAAGCCGCGGTCCGAAATGAGGGTATGAAGCTGGCCCCCATAATATTTAAAAAGATTCACCTTTGTCAAGATTCTTTTTAAACAAATCTGGATTATCGGCTCTGAATAACGCTGTTTCGCGTCAGGAGCCGACTCGGCCGCTTCCGAAGGGAGTTTCTTCCCTCTATATTTTATGAAGCAGTTGGGGAGTAAATAAAAAAGGCCCTCGGAGCGCTTTTTCTCCGAGGGCCGGTGAGAAATCATTACGGAGTGGCGGCTTTGAAATTGTCAAAGTAGGTCGTGAATGCGGCCGACGTATAGGAGCGAAGCCCGGCATAATTGCCGGCAGACAATGCGACATCCGTTGCGGCGATGGCGATGGTCGACTCATTGGCGAAATAAACGGTCAGACTGCTCCCCTTGACCACCAGACGAAGCCGATAGTAGGTATTATAGGCCATCGCCCGGGCCGCAGTGGCTATTTGCGTATAGACCCCATTGACCTTCTTGAAGAGAGCGATGTTTCCGAGACCCGGGTCGAGCCGGACATAATAGAAATTGTTGGCGTTCGACCAACGGGCGATCACCCCGCAACTATTGCCGCTGGCGGCCACTTTGCAAGAGGCAGCGACGTCTTGATTGGCGCCGATGATGGATAGCCGTTGTGCCTCTTGACTGGCGGTGTCAGTGTTTCGGACCTGATTGTTATAGATTTGATACGCGGGGGTATAAACATTCCAGTTTTCCCCCAGGCTGCTGCTATTTGCCCGGTCGAATGAATCGCTCGCTGAAATGCTGGTGGCAGAAACAGGCGGAGACGAGGAGGATGTGGAAGAGAGCACTTTTGCCAACTCCTCTCGCGCGCGAAGGATCCCGGTGCTGGAGGTGGTGCTTCCCGCACTTTTATTCCAGGCAAAAGGGGTTAATTTTCTGACCCCGTCCGCCGGATCGACGATCGCCACGTAAGGATCCAGAATGTTTGCCTTGACCCACGCCTGGCCGTCCAATCCCGCCTGATCCTTCTTCGCCGCCACCAAGGAGAGGTATTCAAAATCCTCAATTCCTTCTCGAATCAGCTTCAGCCGGATGCTGGCAATCGGGATATGGTGGGTTCCGCCGATCTTGTCGGGACGGCCGGGATAGAGGAGGGTGCCGTCTCCGTTCCCGGTGAAATACCAGAGATTCTTCCAGGGGTCATTCCCCGGGATATTGTAGGCGTAGACCGCCTCGTAGTAGAGCTCGGTCGTCGGACCGGGGACGGCATAGTCGACCTGATAGTTATAGGTCAACCATTGAAAAGCGCGGCTATAGACCGCCGGCAGATCGACCATCGGCGTGGGAGGTCCCACCTCCGACCCGCCGCAGCCGTGATTGCCGCAGCCCTGATACCACCAGAGCTGTTTTCCCGCGGCAATGATCGAGTCGTAGCTCTTCCGCAGGTTGGTATTAAACGGCCAGGGATCTTTCGGCCGGCCGTGCATTAAGCGATTCGGAACGGTCCAGATATCAATATATTTAGTGTAATTGGGAACGCCCAGATAGTTTGTAAAACACTCTTCGGTCGCCTGGCGCGTGGTCGTCAGCATAATAGGGATGTCGATCGCGTTGTCTGAAAAATATTTCGCTTTTTGGTAGAGATCGGGCCAAACGTGATTGGTCACCCCGACATAGTTCCGGCTGCAAGATCGGACTGTATTGGAGAGAGAAGGATAGGGGGGCTCATCCCAGAGATAATAAAAGAGCTGCGATTTCCACCCCATGTCGGCAATGTGCTGGGTGTAACTGCGGTAATAAGCGACCGACCGAACATCGGTTGAGCTCAACCCCGTCCCATCCCGCATCCGGGCGCGGGTGAGCTTTGTCCCGGGAAGCTTTCCGTTTGGAAGCAGGTTGGGATCTCCTCCGGTGAGAAACTGCGGATAACGTTGATTGCAGCTGGTCGAGATGGCCGGAAGGGTCCAGGTGATCGACCCGGTGTTGCTGTTCCAGGGCGGCGTTGGCCAAATGCTGTTTTCATTCGAAATCTTATGCAGCAGCATCTCTTTGGTATAAAGACAGATGATCTCCCAATACTTGGCATCGGTGATGGCTTGTGTCCCGTAATGGCCATAGGCGGTCTCTCCCAAGCCGACCGAATAAGCGGTCTTGAGAGTGGGAACCGAGGGGAGATCAAAATTGCGAACAGTCAGCTGAACGGGGATCTTGGTGGCGACCGTTGATCCGATGGTGACCTGCGCCGTTCCTTTATAGAGGCCGGCAGGGGTTCCCTGCGGCACATAGACATCGACCCACACCCCCTGTTTTCGACCCGAGGCGACATTAAAGGGAAAGGCCGCGACCGTCTCCCCCGGCATCCGGCGAACTTCGCCAAAGTACTCATCGACTTTGGGCACCAGTCCGTCCGGCCAGAGCCCCGGCTTCGCCTCCGAGGAAGAGAGCTTGGTGGAGACGATCGAAATATAATGCTCCCGATAGATCACGATATTCTTCGGCCGGCC